>JAKAIJ010000060.1 GCA_021814355.1 Acidobacteriota bacterium | reverse complement strand
CGGGGAACCCACGCTGATTAGCGTCGCCGCCTTCGTCGCCGTGTCAATGACGTAGACCCCGCCCCCCATGCACCCCACGTACACCTTGCTCCCGTCCGGGTGCGCCGCAATGGCGTAGGGGCTCGTCCCCACCGTCACCGTGTTCGTCACCGCGTTCGTCACCGTAGAGATCACGCTCACGCTGCCCGAGCTGGTGTTCGTGACGTACACCTCCTGCCCGTTCGGAGTCATCACCGCACGATACGGGTTCGTCCCAACCGGTATCGTGGCGGAGACCACGTACCGGACGCCCGAACCGGCCAGCGGTGTGGCGGGTGCGTCCCACCCGGGGGCCGGAAGCGCCGGGTCCACGACCTCCTGAGCCCCAAGAGCTGCAGACATCAAAACCGCCCACAACAGCACGGAGAAATAGATTCTGTTCCTTCCGATTGCGAACATGGCGTCACTCCTCTTCAAGAGTTTCTTATACTCCGCGCTCGCGGAGCGTGCAAGGAAGAGCCTGTTCTACCCTTGCCTTTTCGGCACGGTCTTCCCGGGGAGCCGCCCTCCGCGAAGGAAGAGGAACGCCACGACGCACTGGGGCAGGACCGCGAGGAGGAGGCCGGGGAAGTAGCGCTGGAGGTAGGGTCCCGCGTGGAGCGCGAGCCCTGCGGCGGCGAGGGCGGAGGCCAGCAGGAGCACCGCGCCGCCCTCCCGGGGCCGCCTCAGCCCCCAGAGAGCGCAGAGCGGGAGCGAGAGCGCGGTCCCGACCAGAAAGAGGCCGTCCCAGAGCCCCGAGGGCCAGAGCGAGGCGGGCCAGGACTCCCGGGGAAGGAGGCGCGCCGCCAGCCCGCCGTGGAGGAGGGCGTACGCGGCGCACCAGAGGAGGGCCAGAACTGAAGCGGCCTTGCGCATCGTCCGCTCAGCGCTCCAGGAGCGAAAGGGCCCGTTCCGCCGCGGCTTCGGGGGTGAAGCCCAGCCGCTCGGCCACCTCGGGCCCGGGCGCCGAGGCGCCGAAGCGATCAAGTCCCATGACGCCGCCCGAGTCGCCCACGTACTCGCGCCATCCCATGGGGTGGCCCAGCTCGATGGCCAGTTTGGGCACGGCGGACGGGAGTACCTCCTCCCGGTAGGCCCCGGGCTGGGCGTCGAACCGCTCGAGGCAGGGCATGGAGACCACCCGTGCCCTCACGCCCCGGCCCGCGAGCCTCTCCCTCGCACCGAGCGCCAGGTGCACCTCGGAGCCGGAGGCGAGCAGCACCACCTGCGGCGGTCCCCCCTCCGCCTCCTCCAGGACGTAGCCGCCCCGCGGCACTCCCTCGGCGACGGGGAATCGCGCCGCGTCGAGGACGGGAAGGTTCTGCCGGGTGAGCACCAGGGCCGCGGGACCGCGGGTCTCCAGCGCGCAGCGCCAGGCGGCCGCGGTCTCGTTGGCGTCGGCGGGCCGGAAGACGGTCAGGCGCGGGATGGCCCGCAGGCTCGCCAGCTGGTCCACGGGCTGGTGGGTGGGGCCGTCCTCGCCCACGGCCACGCTGTCGTGGGTGAAAACGAGGAGCGACGGGACCCCCATGAGCGCAGCGAGGCGCAGGGCGGGCCGCAAGAAGTCGCTGAAGACGAGAAAGGTGGCCCCAAAGGGCCGGAGCCCGCCGTGGAGCGCCATTCCGTTCACCGCCGCGCCCATGGCGTGCTCGCGGACGCCGAAGTGGACATTGCGGCCGGCGGGGTTCCCCGCGGAAAAGTCGCCCGCGTCCTTCAGGACGGTGCTGTTGGAGGGCCCCAGGTCCGCCGATCCGCCGAAGAGGCCCGTCAAGACGGGGGCGAGGGCGTTCATCACCCTTCCCGACGCCGCGCGGGTGGCCATGGGACCCTCCTCGGGCTTGAAGACGGGGACGGCGCGCTTCCATTCCCCCGGGAGTCTTCCGGCAAGCGCGTCGCCCAATCGGGCGGCGGGGCCGGGGTGGGCCGCCGCGTAGAGCCTCACGCGCCCCTCCCAGGTCTCCCGGGCCGCCTTGCCCCGCTCGAGGGCCCTCCGGGTGTGGGCGTAGACCGCCTCGGGAACGTGGAAGGCCTCCAACGGCCAGCCTAGCTTTTCCCGCGTCGCCCTCATGGCCTCGGCCCCCAGCGGCTCACCGTGGGACTTGGCCGAGTCCTGCTTGGGGCTGCCGAACCCGATGTGGGTGCGGACGCAAACGAGCGACGGGCGCTCCCTCTCCTCGCGGGCGGTCGCGACGGCCGCGGCGACGGCCTCCAGGTCCTCGCCGTCGGCCACGCGCTGGACGTGCCAGCCGTAGGCCTCGAAGCGGCGGGCCGCGTCCTCGGTGAAGGCGAGGTCGGTGGACCCCTCGATGGAGACGCGGTTGTCGTCGTAGAGGTAGACCAGCTTGCCGAGGCGGAGGTGGCCCGCCAGGGAGGCGGCCTCGGAAGCCACGCCCTCCATGAGGTCGCCGTCCGAGACGAGGGCGTAGGTGAAGTGGTCCACCACCGCGTGGCCCTCGCGGTTGTAGACCGCCGCCAAGTGCGCCTCGGCCATGGCCATCCCTACCCCCATGGCGAATCCGTGGCCCAGCGGCCCTGTGGTGGCCTCCACGCCGGGCACCTCGCCGTACTCGGGGTGGCCGGGCGTCTTCGATCCCCATTGACGGAAACGCCGGAGCTCTTCGAGGGGAAGGTCATACCCGTAGAGGTGGAGCAGCGCGTAGAGCAGCGCCGAGCCGTGGCCCGCCGAGAGGACAAACCGGTCGCGGTTGGGCCACTTCGGGTCCGCGGGGTCGTGCTTGAGGAACCGGTCCCAGAGGACGTAGGCCATGGGCGCGGCACCCAGCGGCATTCCCGGGTGGCCCGATTTCGCCTTCTCCACCTGGTCCACCGCCAGGAAGCGGATCGCGTTGACGCAGAGCCGGTCCAACTGGGACATGAGAAGCTCCTCCCCGGGAAGGGCGCGGCGGGCGCCGCAGGGAAATTATAGCGGAGCGGCCGGCTGGGGCGAAGCTCCCCCCCGGCGTTCCGGCGAGTCCCTAGCAGGCTGCTGAAAAACTCCCGTAGGCCGCGTTGCCAGCGCCACGACTCCGGATGCAAGGCGGCGCGACGCCGGCGATGTCTTGAGCACATCGTCTAGGAGCGACAACATAGCAGACGGGGCCGTGCCGCGGCAACCGAGGGGGCCTCTCCGCGAATGGCCACGGGGTCGCGCGCGCGGCGCCTCCCGAGCAGGGTAGGGGCCCGGGGCGCAGGCGTCGCGCCAGAGATCCTCCGAGGGCCAGACCCCTTACCCCCAAGCCTCTTGCGCGCGGCCCATGCGAGTTTCTCAGCCGCCTGCTAGCCACTGGCGCACGCGCTCGGCGTCGGCGACCCGCGTCTGCTCGGCGGGGCCGTTCAAGAGCACGATGAGAATGGGCCGCCCCGCCAGGGTGGCCTGGAGAACCAGACAATAACCCGAATCCAGAATGTAGCCGGTCTTGCTCACCCCGATGGTCCAGGAGGGGTTCCGGACTAGGGGGTCGGAGTTGCCGAAGAGCCGGATGGCGACGGGCCACATCGGCTGGAGCGCATGGTCGGCGGTGGTAGTCGTCTGCCGGATCACCGCGTAGCGGCCCGCCTGGGAGGCCATCCGCGCCACGTCCCGCGCCGTGGAGACGTCGGCGCCGTCCAGGCCCGAGGAGTCGGCGAACCGCGTGGCGGCCATTCCCAGCGCGGCTGCCTTGCGGTTCATGGCCTCTACGAAGGCAAGCCGGCCGCCCGGGTAGGTGCGGGCCAGGGCGTGGGCGGCGCGGTTCTCGGAGCACATTAGCGCCAAAAGAAGCGCGTCGCCGCGGGTGAGCACCCAGCCCACGGGAAGGTGGGAGAGCGAGTTGCGCAGGGTGTCCACGTCCTCCGGCTCGATCTGGACGGGTTCGCCGAGGGGCAGGTCCGCGTCGAGGGTCACCATGGCGGTCATCAGTTTGGTGAGCGAAGCGATGGGGGTGACGCGGTCGGGCTCCTTGGCGAAGAGCTCGCGTCCCGCGGACTCGTCCACCACGACCGCGCAGGCCGAGCGAAGGGAGAGACGCGCCGGATCGGGGGCTTTCCACTCGGGAAGAAGCGGAGGTGGGAGCGGTGTGGGCGGGCACAGGATCGAGGGGCTCCAGTGGATCGCCAGCAGGAGCGCGGCGAGGAGTCCCGCCGTGGCGCGTCGCGGTCTCATGAGGGGCGCCGCGGCCCCGTAGGGGGGCCGCAGGGGCCAAGGCTAGCATTCCCCCGGGGCGCGCGCAAGCCGTCCCTTGCCCAAAATCCGCGATTGAAATGGTCTTGCCTTCGACAGCGGGCATGCCTTCCAGCGGAAAGGAAGCGTTAGGGCCTATCCGGGATTCGGGCTTGCGCGGCCGGGTCCCCCGGAGGTAGCGTGGTTTCTGGAGGTGCCATGGTTCCGGCTCGAGCGGCGGTCGTGGGAGCGGTTCTGGCGGCGGCGGCATGGCCCGCCGCCGCGGCGCAGACGGACGGCTGGGTGGTGGGGGCCGGCGCCGAGCCCACGGCGCTCGACCTCGTGGGCCGGACCGTCGCGGTCCTCTGGACGGTCTTTCTCCTCGCGATGGGCCGGCGGTTCGACCGGATCGCGGTGGGCTCCTTCCTCCTCGGACTTTGCACCGCTGCCTGCTGGGGGCTCCTGGCGGACGTGAGCTACGCCCTGGCGCTCGGCGCCGCCTTTGCCGCCTACGCCGTGGGCATGCTCTTCTACGCCTTCGTGCCGCGGCTGGTGATGGCCGCCTCCTGCGCTTGGCCGCCCGCCGCCCTGTACGTGGCGGGCGTCGTCATGACCGGCTCCTTCGCCGTCCAGCGGTGGTGGGTGGTGGTCCTCCTGGTTTCCGGCGCCGCCGTCGGGGCGGTCTTCCCGCGCTTCGGCGTGGCCCTCCTTTCGGCCGCCACGGGAACCCTGCTGCTGACGCTGCTTTCGCCGTGGGAGCTTCCTTTCTGGGTGGTGGCCGCCGTGGGGCTGGCCTCCCTTGCGTGGCAGGCGGTGGGCATCCCCATCGCCTTTCCGCCTCCCCTCGGGTTCCTCGCCCCCGCGGACCTGTCCCTTCAGGCCAGGCGCAGGCGGTGGCTGGAGGCCTCCCGGGCGGGACTGACCGTCCTTCTCGCCGCGGCGGTTCTCGGATCGTCGCTCGCCCCGAGGTCCGAGCCCGAAACGCCCGAGGCGCGCGCCCGGATGGAGGCCCTCACGAAGTCGGGTGCCCTGGACCGTCCCGGGCTTCTTCTCTCGCCCGAGGACTCCCGCTACCTGGTCGGCCGGCCGCTCCGGGTATCGCTGGTGGGAGGCTCCGGAACCCCGTGGGACCGGCTGGCCATCGTGTTTCTAGGCCGCAGCCCGTCGCGCCCGGTCCACCGCCTGCGCGCGGTGAAGGAGCCCGCCGAGATCGAAAGGATGCGCCGGGCCGCCGCCATCACCTCCCGGGCCTTCGCCACGGCCGCGCCGCTCATCCGGCCCGGGGCGGAAGAGGCGGAGGTGGAGCGGGCCATCCTCGACTCCTACCGGCGGGACGGCGCCACCGGGCTGGCCTTTCCCTGCATCGTGGGCTCGGGGGCGAACGCCACCTTCCCCCACTATATGGCCAACGACACGGTGATGAAGGAGGGCTTCGTGGTCCTGGACATCGGCTGCTCGGTGGACGGGTATGCCAGCGACATGACCCGGACCTTCCCGGTCTCCGGCAGATACACTCCGGCCCAGCGCAAGCTGCTCGAGCTCCTGGTGAAGGCCGGCGACGCCGCCCGCGCCAAGTTGAAGGCCGGCGTGGCCTACGCGGACCTTGAAAGCGCCGCCCGCGATGTCATCCGGAAAGGCGGGTTCGGGCCCTACTTTACCCACGGTCTGGGCCACCCCGTGGGACTCGATGTCCACGATGTCTCTCCCGAAGGAGGAGTGGGAGGCTTCCAGGTTCTCGCCGGGATGGTGATCACCATCGAGCCGGGGGTCTACGTTCCTGCGGGGGCTCCGGTGGACCGCGCGTACTGGAACCTCGGCGCCCGCATCGAGGACAGCTATCTCGTCACGGAGCGGGGCTACGAGGAGCTGACGGACTATCCCAAGATTCCCCCCGAGCGCGCCGCGCCGTGAGCGCAGCTCTCTTCTGATACCAAGTTGTGATCTATCGTATACGATTCGCCTTCTGGAGCTTTACTCAGGACGGCTTGGGTCCCCGGGGTGGAATGGGGTAGGTGAGAACGGCGTGGGGTTGGGAGGGCTCCTTGGAAGCCCTCGGCCCCGAGAAGAGCTGGGGGAGGGCCTCCACCAGACGGCTCATGGCCAGTCGGCTTCCCTCGTCCCACTGGAGGCCCGCGCGGTAAAGCAGGACCTTCGGCTGCTCCTCCCCGAGCTTCCAGCCCCACACCTGGCAGCGCCGGACCTTGCCGCGCAGCAGCACGTCGCCGTCGTCCATCAGGAGCCGGAGCTCGCACGTGTCCTTCACGGGGAGGGCGTTCGGCAGCTCCAGTTGGACGCCCCGCGTGGAGATATCCACCACCTTGACCGGCACGGAGGTCTTGAGGCGTGCGTTGAGGGGTTTCTCGGGGCAGACACGTTGGCTGGCGCGGCGCTCGAACATCGGACCCTCCAGCTTGAAGACAGGTTCTCTGCCTCCAAATATAGAGACCTGCGGCGCGGATGTCCAGCAAGCTTCCGGACGGACGGTGGCCGCTTTGTCTACATCCCCCACCTGTGCTATATTCCCGCTCCGGCGGTGGGTTCTCCCGCCCCTGGCCCCCCTGGACGGTCCCCCCGGATTCCCGGGGCTTCCGGTACCTCCGGGCGCCCCCGTTCTCCCCGCGTCTTGACGCGGGGCCCCGGAGGGCGTAAAAGGGTGGGCGCCGAATCCTCCGCCGGGCGGAGGAGACGGGGACCCAGTGTCCCGGGGCGAATCGCCGAGCGTAGGGCCGTCCTCAGCCCGAGCCCGCCAGCTAACCCGTCAGGCGCAGCAGGAGGGAACCGGAAATTGCGCTCCTCGAAGGACGCCCCCCTTCAGTCGCAAAGCACCGCTCGTTCAGGTATCCCCGAATGCCCTCGCTCAAAGAGCTGCTGATCGGAAAACCCAAAGATCTTCGGGACCCCCACATCTACCACAAACTTTCTCTCGTGGCCTTCCTCGCGTGGGTCGGGATGGGAGCCGACGGCTTGTCCTCCTCGTGCTACGGTCCCGAGGAGGCCTTCAGAGCCCTGGGCGGCCACGAGCATTTGGCTCTGTACCTTGCCCTCCTCATGGCCCTCACGGTGGGCGTTATTTCCTTTGCCTACAGCCTCTTGATCGAGCATTTCCCGAGCGGCGGAGGCGGTTACATCGTGTCGAGCAAGCTTCTGGGCCCGAAGGCGGGGGTCGTCTCGGGCTCGGCGCTCGTGGTGGACTACGTCCTCACGATCGCCATCTCCATCGCGTCAAGCATGGATGCCCTCTTCAGCTTTCTCCCTCCGGCCTGGCGGGGGTATAAGGTCCCGGCGGACCTCTTGGTTCTGGCCATCCTCCTCGTGCTCAACCTCCGCGGCGTGAAGGAGTCGGTAAAGATTCTCCTGCCGATCTTCATGACGTTCGTCGTAACCCACGTCATTCTCATCCTTTACGGGGTTCTTGCGCGGGCGTGGGCCCTTCCCCAGGTGATCCGGGAGAACCAGAGCGCCCTGTCGCACGACCTCGGCTCCCTGGGGTGGGTCGCGCTCCTGCTCGTCTTCCTGCGCGCCTTCTCGCTGGGAGGCGGGACCTACACCGGCATCGAGGCCGTCTCGAACGGCCTGCCCATCCTACGCGAGCCGAAGGTGGCCACCGGCAAACGGACGATGCTCTACATGGCGCTGTCGCTGGCCTTCACCGCGGCGGGCATCCTCGTCTGCTACCTGCTGTGGGGCGCCGCTCCCGCGGAAGGCAAGACGATGAACGCCGTCCTGCTCGAGCGCGTCGCGGGGAGCTGGCACGTGGGTTCCTTTCAGGTGGGCGCGTGGTTCGTCGTGATCGCCCTCCTCTCGGAAGGGGCACTCCTCGTCGTGGCGGCCCAGGCCGGCTTCATTGACGGGCCGCGCGTCCTCGCGAACATGGCGATGGATTCCTGGGTGCCCCACAGGTTTGCCAACCTCTCGGACCGCCTCGTCACGCAGAACGGCATCCTCATCATGGGAATCGCCGCGGGCCTCGCGATCCTTTACACGAAGGGCCAGGTGACGCTGCTCGTCGTCCTATACTCCATCAACGTGTTTCTGACGTTCAGCCTGACCCAACTCGGCATGAGCCGTTTTTGGATCTCCGAGCGCGCGCGCCATGCGAACTGGCTGCGTTACGTCGTTCTGCACGGCGTCACTTTCCTTCTCTGCATCGTGATCCTGGTCATCACGACGTTCGAGAAGTTCAAGGAGGGCGGCTGGCTCACCCTGGTCCTGACGACGGCGTTCATTACGCTGTGCTTCCTGGTCAAGAGACACTACAACGGCGTGCGGCAGGAGATTGCGAACCTGGATACGATCCTCTCGCAGATTCCGTCCCACGGTGCTCCCGCGAACACCGACCCCCTCCAGCGGGAGAAGCCCGTGGCGGCCCTCCTGGTCTCGGGCTACGGCGGACTGGGCATCCACTCCCTTCTCAACATCATGCGGCTCTTTCCGAATTACTACGAGAACATCCTCTTCCTTTCCGTGGGAGCCGTGGATTCCGGGGTTTTCAAAGGCAGCGCCGAGCTCGCGTCCCTGGAAAAGAGCACCCAGGAGAATCTCGACCGGTACGTGGCGCTGGCGCGCCGCCTTGGACTGAGAGCCGAAAGCCGCTTCCGGATCGGGACCGACGTGCTCCAGGAGGCCGAGACACTCTGCGAAGCGGTGAGCCGGGAGTACCCCAAGGCGGTCTTCTACCTCGGGAAGTTGGTCTTCGCCCGGGAGAAGTTCTACTACCGGGTCCTGCACAACGACACCGCCCACACGATCCAGAAGCGGCTCCAGTTCAGCGGTCTCCAGACGGTGATTCTCCCCATCCGGATGCGGCTGTAGCGGGGCCGTGAGCTCCGCCGGACAAGCCCCGCGACGCGTCTCTAAAGATTCCCACTTATTACCATTTTCTTGCGCTGAAGAAGTTTAACTGATATCCTCCCCTCCGGAGGTGGGGCGTGGAGACGCGGCTCGACGCGACGGCCCGGCTGACGGGCGCCCTGGTGACCGAGGAGGACCTGCGGGTGGAAGGGGTCCTGGAGGGCTCGGTGAGTTCCACCGCCCGGGTGGTCGTGGCGGCGGGGGCCCAGGTGAAGGGCGATATCCAGGGCCGGGAGGTGGAGGTGGCCGGGACCGTGGAGGGCAACGTCCTGGCCTCCGCGGCGTTCCACCTCCGGCCGGGGGGACGGGTCGTCGGGGACGTCCGCTCGGCCCACATCCAGGTGGAGGATGGCGGCGTCCTCTCGGGGAGAGTTCTCACCGAGGGGCCGGGCGACTTCGTCACCCGGGACCTGGGCTGAGGGGACGGCGGTGCCCGGGCGCGCGGTGCTCACCACCTGGGAAGCGGGGCGCTACTGCAGCGTCAGCCCCTACACCGTCCGGGCCTGGGTGGACCAGGGCCTCCTTCCGGCCTACCGGACCCCCGGGGGGCACCGGCGCATCCGCCGCGAGGACCTGGACGCCTTTTTGGAGCGGCACCACATGCCTACGGAGCAGGACTTCGCGCCCGGGACGCGGCGCGTCCTCCTGATGGAGCGCGACGCCGCGGCGCGCCGCGCCGCGGCGTCGGTCCTGCGCGCCCTCTCCTCCGACCTGGAGGTGAAGGCCCCCGCGGACGCCTTCGAGGCGGGCAGGCTCCTCTACTCGTTCGAGCCCCACCTGGTCCTCTTCGATCTGGACGACCCCAAGCTGGACTGGTCGTCGGCCTGGGCCCAGGTACGCCGCACGCCCGGCCTCTCCCACATCCGGGCCGCGGGCGCAACGCGGCGCCTCACGGTGGAGGCGGCGGAGGCCGGCGAAAAGGCCGGCCTGCTGGACGTGCTCTCCAAGCCGCTGGAAGCCGCGGCCCTCCGGGCACTCCTGCGGCACGCGTTTCCCTACTTGCGACTCTGCGCGGAAACCAGACCACGACGCGCCTCCGCGGGGCCCAAGAGATCCAAATAGACCTCCCAGGTCCGCTCGGCGGTGGCCTCGAGCGAGAACTCCTCCACGCGGACGCGGGCTCTGGCGGCGAGGGCGCGCCGCAGCTCCGGGTCCGCGGCGAGCCGCAGCATGGCCCGTGCCATGACCCCCGAATCCTCCGGCGGGACCAGGAGCGCCTCCTCCCCGTCGCGCAGAATCTCGGAAGTGCCGCTGAGGTTGGTCGCCACCACGGGTACGCCGGCCGCGGCGGCCTCCTTGATGACGCCGGGGGACCCCTCGCCAGAGCGGGAGGGGAGCACCAGCATGTCGAAGGCGGGGTAGACCGGCGCGGGCTCGGCCATCTCCCCGGCGAACCGGACGGGGAGTCCGCCCGCCGCAGCCTGGTGCTCCAGGACGGCGCGGTTCCTGCCGTCCCCCACGAAGACCGCGAAGGCCTGGGGCACCTCCACCCAGAGCCGGTTGAAGGCGGAGAGGAAATGGCCGTGGCCCTTGTGGCCCACGAGGGCGCCCACCACCCCCACCACCAGCTTCTGGGGGGGGATGGCCAGGGCGCGCCGCGCCGCTGCGCGGTCCGGAAGGTGCATAAAGCGCGAGAGGTCCACGCCGGAGTGAACCACCCGGACCTTTGCCGGGTCGAGCCCGTCCGCCACGAGGGCGTCGCGGATGGGCCCCGACACGGCGACCACCGCGTCGGCCCGGCCGTACTTGGCCTTCGAGAGGGGGCCGCGCAGGGGGAAGGAGACGCGCCGGCTCGCCACCACCTTCGGGACGGAGCGCGGACCGCGCGCCACGAGGGCGAGGGTCAACGCATGGGCCGTGTGGGCGTGGATCAGGTCCACCTCTTCGCGGACCAGGAAGCGGTGGAGCCGTAGCGCCGAGGCCAGGTCCCACTCCCCGCGCGGGGACCAGGGGAAGGCCTCGACACCCGCGGCGAGGGCGCGCTCCAGGAGGGGGCCGCCCTCCCGGGCGAGCAGGATGGCTCGGTGCCCTTTCCGGGTCAGCAGGCGGACGAGCCCCAGGGTCTGGACCTCCCCGCCGCGGAAGGTCCGTTCGGTGTTCAGGTGGAGGGTGACGAGGGTTCTCTCGTCCGGCAAGGGGCCTCCCGGTCAGCGCCGGCCGTAGGTTCCCACCAGCTCGGCGCTGGCGAGAACGTGGCCGGCCATGGCCCGCTCCACGGCCCCCCGGGCGGCGCTCGGAGCGAGGCCCAGCGGAGCGTCGAGCGCGTAGAGGCGGAAGAAGTACCGGTGCGGCTTGCCCGGCGGCGGGCAGGGGCCGCGGTAGCCGGTCTTTCCCCAGCCGTTGAGTCCCTCGCGGCTCCCGGCGGGGAGCTGGACCGACCGGCCGCTCCCCTCGGGGAGGCTAACCGCCGCGGGCGGCAGGTCGTAAACGACCCAGTGGACCCACGTGCCCGAAGGGGCGTCGGGATCGTCGCAGAGGAGCGCAAAGGCGCGGGTATTTTCGGGCGCGCCGCTCCAGTGGAGCTCGGGCGAGAGGTCCTGCCCGTCGCAGGTGTGGCGGGCGGGGATGGGCTGGCCCGGAGTGAAGGCGCCGCTTTTGAGCGCGAAGCCCGGCGCGGCGGAAGGCGGGGAGGCCCCCGCCAGGGCCGCCAGGCAAAGCGCCACCGTCAGGAGCAGGATGCGCATCGGTTCCCCCGTGCAAGGACAAGCCATTATACCCCGACGCCGGGGCGGGTGGTATCCTGCTCCGAGGAGGTGGCGTTGGCGGAGCGCGGGGCCGTCGGGGCGGAGGCCGGAACGGAACCCAGGCCCAGGCCGCCCTTCTGGGTGCTCAGCACCTACTTCGCCGAGGGCTTCCCCTACAGCCTGGTTCTCGCACAGCTGCCCACCGTCTTCTTCCGCGAGCACGGGGCCAGCCTCCAGGCCCTCGGCCTCACGGCCCTCTACCGCATCCCGTGGGTCGTCAAATTCCTCTGGGCCCCGCTGGTGGACGCCTATGCCACGAAGCGCCGCTGGCTTCTTCTGGCGGAGGGAGCCCTCGTGGCGACCGCGGCGGCCCTCGCCCTCGCCGCCGCGACGCCCTGGGTGCTCGCGGCCGCCTCCGCCGCGTTCCTGGCGATGGCCTTGATGGCCGCGACCCACGACATCGCCGTGGACGGCTTCTACCTCGAGTCCCTGGACCGGGCGCGGCAGGCGGCCTTCGTGGGCTACCAGGCAATGGCCTACCGCCTGGCGCTCATCGCCGGCAGTGGGTGGCTGGTGGCCTTTGCCGGGGTCGCCGGATGGCCCCCCGCCTTCCTCCTCGCGGCCGGGGTCCTGCTGCTGCTCCTGCTCTTCCACGCC
>JAKAIJ010000298.1 GCA_021814355.1 Acidobacteriota bacterium | reverse complement strand
CGAAGCTGCATGGGTTCGCTTCTCGGGCCGCATCCGTATGTTCGGACCCCTCCGGGCGCGGGCGGCTCCCGTCGCATGGCTTTGTTGGCCTCCCTCGGCAGGCGGCAGGCCCACAGCCTGCCTGCGGTCGGCCGGTGGGGTTCCGGCCCCTCAAGGATCTCTGGCGCGACGCCCGCAGGCAGGGATGCGATGCAAGGCGCGGCGAGGAAGGCGATGCGTGCCGGACGGTGCATCGGCGACGAGCCGCAACGCCGCAGCGCGCCCTGCCCGCGGCGTCCTCCGGTTGGCGCGGGGCCGGGCGGCTTCTTTGTTGGCCCGGCTCGCCGTGTGTTTAGATTCACACGCCTTCGCCGGGCCGTCGCGAATCCGTTCCGGCCGCGCGGCCAACGCGCCGAGAGCCCTTGGGAGGCCGGAGCCCCTCCCCTGCTCGGGAGGCGCCACGCGCGCGGCCGCGCCCTATTTCCGGATAGGCCCTAAGGCCGTGGCCCACCTCGAGAGCCTCTTCGCGCTGAAGAAATCCCAGGCTGGCGCCCGCGAGGAGGTGCTCTACCTCGGCTTTACCGCGGCCGACCAGGCCTACGCCCTTCCCATCGCCTGCGTCCTGGAGATTCTGAGGGTCCCCAAGGTCCACGGCTTCCCCAAGGTCCCCGCCTTCGTGAAGGGGGTCATAGACCTGCGCGGCACCATCGTCCCCCTGCTCGACCTCAAGGAGCGCCTGGGCCTGGGGACCGTGGACCCGGCCAAGGGGCGGGTCATCGTCCTCGTCCCCCGCACCTGGCCCCTCGGCCTCATGGTGGACCGCGCCGTGGAGGTCTTCCCCTGCGGCGAGGGGCTCATGAAACCCAGGCCCGAGGCCCTCAAGGACGCTCCGGTGGAGTTCCTCCAGGGGGTCGTCCCTGTCGGCGACCGGCTCTACTACGTCCTGGCCCCCGACCGCATCCTCACCCCCAAGGAGTTCGAGGCCCTGGAGTCCCGTCCCTGGGCCCCGTGCGCGCCGGATGACCGGCCGCGTTGACGCCGTGGGCCGCACGGAGGGCAGCCTCCTGGACCCCGCCCTCACCGCCGAGGAGGCGCGGGGGCGGCTCAAGGTCTGGCACGGGTTCGGCCTGGCGGGCGCCGTCTTCTCCCCGTGGCTCCTGGGCGAGGTCCCGCTGGACGCGGCCCCCGGCCTGAAGCGGGTGGGCACCGTGGCCTTCCCCTTCGGAACCCACACCCTCACGAGCAAGCGGGTAGAGCTCTTGGAGTGCGTCCGGCTGCTCGCCTCCGCGGCGGAGGTGGTCCTCACGCCGGCCCTGGTGGCTTCCGGGCCCATGTCCGACCTCGAACGGGAGATGGGCGACCTTTTGAAGACCGCCCCGGAGCTGGAGGTCCGGTTTGTGGTCGAGTGGGCGCGCCTCTCCACCCCCGCCCGGGCCAAATTTCTGCGGCTGCTGCGGGACTTCCCCCCCGCCGCCGTGAGGATCGCGACAGGGGTGTACGCCCCGCTCCCCGGTCCCTCCGAAGTGTCGTCGCTCAAGCCGCTCCTGCCGAAAAAGGTGCTGCTGAAGGCGGTGGCGGCGGAGGGAGGGCCCCGGGTGGAGGACCTGCTCGCCGCGGGGGCCGACCGGGTCGAGACGGCCCGCCCCGGCCGCTCCGGAGGGCGGCCGTGAAAGCCCGGCAGCCCTTTCTCTGGGGCCTCAGCTTCGCCCTCGCGGCGGGACTGCTCTACCTCTTCCTGCGCAAGGCCCACCTGGCCCGCGTGGTCCACGAAGCCCGCGAGGCGAGCGTTCCCTTCCTGCTCCTGGCCCTCGGCGCCGAGCTGCTCTCGGTCCTGCTGCGGGCCTACCGGTGGGGGGTCCTCGTCCAACCCGCCTCCCGGGAACGGCGGCTGCGGTACTCCTCGCTCTTGAGGGCCACGCTGGTGGGTTTCACCGTCTAGGGCCTCGCCCCGGGCCGCATCGGCGAGGTGGTGAAACCCTACCTGCTCGCACGTTGGGAGAAGCTCTCCTTCACGGCTTCCCTGGCCTCCTCCCTCCTGGAGCGGGGCATGGACCTCTTCGCCCTGGTCCTCATCTGGTTCGTCTTCGTCCTCTCGCACCCGGGGGAGATCTCTCCCGAGGCCCAGGGGGCCCTCGAGATCCTCAACCGGGTCTCGTATTTCCTCATGGGGATGGCCGTCCCCGTCGGGCTCTTCACCTGGTGGCTCGCCCCCCGCCACCGCATCCTGGACCGCTGGGCGAGCCGCAGCCCCCGGTTCCGGCGCTATCCGATCTTCCTCAAGATCCTGCGGGTCTTCTTCAAGTTCGCCGCGGGGCTCGAGGGGTTCCGCAGGAAGCGCACGATCGTCTACGTCACCCTCCTCTCGGTGGCCGCCTGGGGCGCCGTGGTCCTGGCCGCCTGGGCGCTGCTCCGGGCCCTCGGCCTGCACCTGCCCTGGAGCGCCGGCGTGGTCCTGCTCATGTTCATCACGCTGGGGGCGGCGGTACCCACCCCCGGCGGCGTCGGCGGGGTCCACAAGGCCATCTCCTGGTGCCTCGTCCTCTTCTACGCCGTGGACGAGGACAAGGCGGTCACCGCGGGGATCCTCGGCCACGCGGTCATGTTCTTCCCGGCGATCCTCTGGGGGATCTTCTATTTTCTCCTGGGGAGGGTGCGCCTCGGGGAGATCCGCCAAGCCGCCCAGGAGTCCTCGGGTTGAAAGCGCGGGAGGCGGTGCGTTAGACTCGCCCCGGAGGTG
>JAKAIJ010000059.1 GCA_021814355.1 Acidobacteriota bacterium | reverse complement strand
GGGACCAGACCATCGGGGGAACTCAGGCGCGCCGCGCCCCTCGCCCGTGACGGCGCGCCGCGCCCATGCTAGGATGGGCGCCTCGGACGCGCGCGCGGGGCCGGCGCACCCCGGCACCCGGACGCCTGCAAGGAGGGCCGCCCCATGAACATCCTGGTCTGCATCAAGCACGTCCCCGACACGGAGACCCGGGTGAAGATCACGCCCGGCGGAAAGGCGCTGGACTTCACGGACGCCAACTTCGTGGTGAACCCGTACGACGAGTTCGCCGTCGAGGCGGGGCTCCAGCTCAAGGAAAAAAAGGGCACCGGCGAGGTGACGGTGCTCACGGTGGGCGGCGAAGACGCCATGAAGAGCCTAAGGCAGGCGCTGGCCATGGGGGCCGACAAGGCCGTCCTCTGCAGCGATGGTGCTTTCGAAGGAAGCGATGCCTGGGGCGTCGCGCGCGTTCTAGCCGCCGCCGCAAGGAGGCTCCCCTTCGACGTCGTCTTCTGCGGCAAGCACGGCGTAGGCGACGACAACCAGCAGGTGGGGTCGCTCCTCGCGGCGCTCCTGGGCGTCCCCGCCGTGACGGTAGTGACCGGCCTGGACTTCGACGAGGCCGGAGCCGTGCGCTGCAAGCGCGAGGTGGAGGGCGGCACCGAGGTGGTGAGAGCCGCCCTCCCGGCGGTGGTGACCTGCCAGAAGGGGCTCAACGAGCCGCGCTACCCGTCGCTCAAGGGGATCATGGCGGCCAAGAAGAAGGAGGTCGCCACCTTCCGGGCCGCCGACCTGGGGCTCGACCCCGCCTCGGTGGGGCGCGCCGCCGCCGCCTTCGTGCTGAGGGAGTACGAGCTGCCCCCGCCGCGGCCCGCGGGCCGCGTGCTCGCGGGAGAGGTGGACCAGCAGGTGCGGGAGCTGGTGCGGCTCCTGAGGGAAGAGGCCAAGGTCATCTGACCGGCGCCGGGACGGAGGACAGCCATGGAGGTTCTGGTTTTCGTCGAGCAGCGCGACGGCAAGGTAAAGAAGGCCTCCCTCGAGGCCCTCTCCGTGGGGCGAGCCCTCGCGGACGCCTCGGGCGGCTCCGTGGCCGCGGTGATCCTGGGCCAGGGCGTTTCCGGCCTCGCCGGGGAGGCAGGGCGGCACGGAGCGGACCGAGTGTACGTGGGCGATGACGCGATCTTCGCCGCCTACTCCACCGACGCCTACGGACTCGCCGTGGGGAAGGCGGCCCAGGTGTCCGGGGTCGGAGCGCTGCTCTTCGCCGCCACCGCCATGGGGAAGGACCTGGCGCCGCGGGTCTCTGCCCGCCTGGAGATCGGGCTCCTCTCCGACGTCACCGCCTTCACCTTGGACGGCGGCCTCGTCTTCCGCCGGCCAGTCTATTCGGGCAAGGCCTACGCCACGGTCACTCCCCCCTCTGGAAAACCCTTCGCGGTGACGCTGCGCCCCAACGTCTTCGCGGCGACGGAAAACGGGAGGACCCCCGAGGTAATCGCCCTCGAGCACGCCGTGGCGGCTTCCGACGTGAAATCCGTCGTGGAGAAGATCTTCGCGGCCGAGGGCGGCCTGCTGGATGTGGCCGAGGCGGACATCATCATCTCTGGCGGCCGCGGCATGAAGGGTCCGGAGAACTACAAGATCCTCGAGGAGCTAGCCGGCGTGTTGGGCGGCGCCGTGGGCGCCTCCCGCGCGGCGGTGGACGCCGGTTGGATCGGCCACGAGCACCAGGTGGGCCAGACGGGGAAGGTCGTCTCTCCCACGCTCTACGTGGCGTGCGGCATCTCGGGAGCCATCCAGCACCTGGCGGGCATGTCCACCTCCAAGGTGATCGTCGCCATCAACAAGGACGCCGAGGCCCCCATCTTCAAGGTAGCGACCTACGGGATCGTAGGGGACCTCTTCGAGGTGGTTCCGAAGATGACCGAGGCGGCCCGGGCGCTCAAGGCCCAGGGCTGACGGAACGCCCGGGCGCGGTTCGAAGCGGGCGCGGCTTATGCCGCGCCCGCTTCGCGTTCAAGGGGGCGGCGCGCCGCCGTTCCACCCTACGCCCGCCAGGAACGCGAAGGAGCCGTCGGGAGGCACCGTGAAGGGGGCGAGCCCGGGACGGCCCACCGCCACGTTGTCGGGCCACCAGAGGCTCACGTAGGGTGTCTCCCGGGCGAGGATCCGCTGAACCTCGGCGTAGATCTCGCGCCGCTTCTGCGGGTCGGCCTCGCGCGCCCCGGCTTCCACGAGGGCGTCCACCCGGGCGTTGGCGTAGCGTCCCCGGTTCATCCCCGCGGGGGGCGCCGCGGCGGAGGCGAACCGCAGGCGGAAGGCGTCGGGGTCGGCGAGCCCCACCCAGGTGAGGCCGAAGAGGTCGAAGTCCCCCCGCTGGATGTCACCGTAGAAGGTCCCCCACTCGAGAGAGACGAGCGTGGCCTCCACCCCCACCCGGCGGAGGTCCTGCTGCACCGCCGCGGCCAGCAGCCGCGAGATCTTGTTCTGGGAGGTCTTGTAGAGGAGCCGCAGCCGCACTCCGCCGGGCCCTGGGACGAGACCCTCGGCATCCAAGAGCGCGGCGGCGCGTGCCGGGTCGTAGGGGGCCGCTTCGGCGGGTTCGAAGGCCCAGTTCTCGGGGCAGAGGAGCCCCGTGGCCTCGCGCCCGAGGCCGCGGTAGAGGTGGCGGAGGAGGGCGCCCCGGTTCATCGCCAGGGCCAGAGCGTGGCGCACCGCGGGGCGGTCGAGGGGAGGGCGGCCACAGTGGAACCCGAGGTAGGCGTAGTTGGAGCCCGGTGCCTGGACCACCAGGTACCCGGCGCGGCGGAAGTAGGCCACGCTGTCGGGAGGCAGATCGTTCACCACCAGGTCGGCGCTGCCGCGGCGCAGCTCGAGGCCGCGCACCACCGGATCGGGGACCACCTTCAGGGCGAGGGTGGGCGTGCGCGGCGGCGGGTCGGCGTAGGGGTTCGCCTCCAGCATCACCCACTGGCCCGTCACGCGCTCCCGGAGGCGGTAAGGGCCGCAGCCCGGCGGGGGAAGATCGGGCCGGGGCGACGTCCCCTCGGGGACCACCCCCACGTCCAGGGCGTGGAGGATCGGCGCGTAGGGCTCCTTCAGCGTCAATTCCAGACTGAGGGGTCCGGTGGCCGCGACGCGAGCCACCCGCTCCAGGTCGCCGCGCCGGTAGGAGGGGACCGAGCCGTTCAAAAGGGAGCGCAGGGTGAAGACGGCGTCGGCGGCGGTGAGCGGGCGGCCGTCCGAGAAGCGCACGCCCGGCCGAAGGAGCACCCGGTAGCGCATGGCATCCAGCCTCTCCCAGGAGGCCGCCAGGTCGGGCTCGGCCTCGAGGCGGGGGCCGGTCTTGAAAAGTCCCCGGTAGAGCAGGCGGTAGAGCCGGTCCGAGGCCTGGTCCGAACCGGCCCGGGGATCCATGGAGGAGGGCTCCTCCTCGACGGCCACCACGAGGGCGGCCCTCCTCGGGGCCGGGGAGCAGGCCAGGAGCAACGCGAGGGCGAAGGGGGCGAAACGTCTCAAGGGGGCGCCGGCGCCGCGGCTCACGCCTTAGAGCCTATCCGGAAATAGGGCGCGGCCGCGCGCGCGGCGCGCCTGAGTTCCCCTGGTGGTCTGGCCCCTTCATCGCCAAGGCCTCCGTCGCGACCATGCCTTATTCCCCGGATAGGCCCTTAGGCGAGCCGGGCGTGACGGAGCCCAGGACGACGGGCCGCTTGGCCCCCGTCGCCGCGGGGACGTTCCCGGCGCGTCCCAGGATCGTCTCGTGGGCGAGGAACGCCATCAGCACGGCCTCCTTCGCCTTGCCCGGGATGTCGTACTCGTCGGCGTCGGTGATGAAAAGCTTCGGAAGCGCCTGCCGAATCCCCTGGACCAGGACCGGATTCTTGGCGCCGCCCCCCGAGAGGATCATCTCCTCGTAGCGGCCCCTCTGGAGGCAGTGCTCCAGGACCGCCGTGCCGATGCTTTGCGCGGTGAGGGCCGTGAGGGTGGCCACCACGTCCTGGGGCGAGATCCCCGGGGCAACGGCCAGCGCCGCGCGCAGGTAATCCGCGCCGAAGGTCGTCCGGTCCGCCGACTTGGGCGGCGGGAGGGGGAAGTAGGGGTGCCGGAGCAGGGCCTCGAGAAGCCCCCGGTGGATTTTGCCCGATAGGGCGATGCGCCCGTCGGTGTCGCAGGTCTGCTTTCCGCCGGTGTAGTGGGTCACGGCGGCGTCCATGAGGCAGTTGCCGGGGCCCGTGTCGAATGCCCTCACCGCCTCCAGCGAGGAGTCCGCCAGCATGGAGGTGGCGTTGGCGATGCCCCCGATGTTGAGCACGATCCGCCCCCTGGCGCGGTGGTGGTAGAGAAGGAAGTCGAGGTAGGGCGCCAGGGGCGCGCCCTGCCCGCCCACGGCCATGTCGCGCGACCGGAAGTCGGAGACTACCGTGAGCCCGGTCCGCTCGGCCACGACGGCCGCGCTCCCGACCTGGAGGGTGCCCGTCACGGTGAACCCGGGGAAGGCCTCGGGCGCCGGGTGGTGATAGAGGGTCTGGCCGTGGAGCCCAACCAAGTCCACCTCGGCGAGCGGGACCCCCGCCTTCTGGGCGATGTGGCCGCAGGCGTGGGCGAAGAGCTCGCCCAGGTAGGAGGAGAGCAGGCAAAGGTCGCGGTTGCCCCTTCCTGCGGGTCCCATGGCCGCCAGCAAGCGCTCCCTCACGGCGGGCGAGAGGCAAAGCACATCGAAGGCCAAGAGCTGGATACGGGTGGAGAGGCCCTGCCCCGTGAGGCGCACCAGGGCCGCGTCAATCCCGTCCGCGGAGGTGCCGGACATGAGCCCGATGACGAGCCGCTCCTTCTTCTCGAGGATGGCCGAGAGCATGAAGGTTCCTCCGGCTCCATCCTATCCGACCCCGGAGTGTCCGGCAAGCCAGCAGCCTGTTAAGCTGCGATTGACACCCCGCGGGGGCCAAGGTACATTCGGGACGGGGAGGCCCCGTGCGCAAATCGCTGCCGATCGAGCCGGACGGCTCCATCGTCGTCCCGAAGCAGCTCGTGGAAGAGGTCTTCGGGAAGGCGCGCGAGGCGGTGCTGCACGTCCGCACGGGGTGCCTCGTCCTCTCGCCTATCTTCGTGGACATGGAGTCGGGCCAGCTTCCGCAGATCCTGGCCCGCTACGCCGCGTTCCAGACCCTCGACCGGATCCTGGAGGGCCACTTCTCGCGCGGGGCCGCCGAGAACGTCCAGTTCGAGGGCGACCTCTCGGTCCTCTCCCTCTCGGACGTCTTCCTCTTCCTCTCGGCCAGCCGGAAGACCGGCATCCTTGAGGTGCAGGAGGAGTCCCGCTGGGGGTTCTTCTTCAAGGCGGGGAACCTGGTCTACGCGGCGGGGAGCGACGTCCGCCTGAGCCTTGCCGCCCACCTCCTGCGCCGCCAGTTCGTCACGGAGCAGGACCTGGTGGAGGGCCTGCGGCGCCTGGAGGCCCCCGGGGCCGACGTGGGGCGCGACCTCCTCGCCCAGACCGGACTCACCCCCGACGAGTTCCGCGAAGAGTGGGTAAAGTCGGTGGAGGAGGTCATCTTCCGCGTCTTCACGCTGGGCCGCGGGCGGTTCCGCTTTCAGAACGGCGAGGTGACCGCCCCCTTCGTGCTCGAGCTGCCCATGAGCACCACGAGCTACGTCATGGAGGCCACCCGCCGCATTGACGAGTGGGGCCGGCTCCAGGACCGGCTCCCCCCCATGGACGCCGTGCTCCTCGTGACGGACGACGTGACGGCCTCCACGGCCCTCTCCTTCGAGGAGGAGCAGGTGCTCGGCCAGGTCACGGGTGAGCGCACCGTCCAGGAGGTCGTCCTGCGCTCCAAGGTGGGCGAGCTGGAGGCCAAGAAGGCCGTGGCCTCCCTGGTGGCGGCGGGCCTCGTGGCGGTCCGCAAGACCAAAGAGGCGGCCCCGGCCGCGGCGGCGCCGGCCCTGGGCACCGCCGAGCGGGCGCCCCTGGTGCCCCGCATCGAGGCCTACAACAGCGTCTTCACCACCATCTTCCAGGCGCTCCAAGTGGAGGTCGGGATCAAGGCGGAGGTTATTCTCTCGGCCTTCTTCAAGGGGCTCGAACCGAAGAGCAGCGTCCTGTCGGGCCTCGGCCTCGACCCCGAGGGCGCGGTGCCCGTGGAGGAGGTGCTGGCGAGCCTCGCCGCCCTGCCCGCGGCCGAGCGTGAGACGGCGCTCGTGCGCGACCTCAACGAGCTCCTCTACTTCCAGCTCTTCGCCGTGAAGAATACCCTTGGCGCCGAGATGGAGGCGGGGATCGTGGAGATGGCGAAAACCCTTCTCCAGAGCTGAGAAGACCCCCCGGCGTTCGGGTGCAAGAGGGCGTCACCCCGGCGACGGGGTGGCCGGCGGGGACCCCGCGGCCCAGGCGCGGATGCGGCGGGCGGCGGCGGCGCCCACGGCCGCCGCGAGCTGCTCCTGGGAGGCGGCGCGCACCGCCCCGGTGGTGAGGAAGGCCCTCAGCAGTTTCTTCGCGGTGACGGGGCCCACGCCGGGAATGGCCAGAAGCGGCGAGGCGAGGCGGGCGCGCTCCCGGCGGGCCCGGTGCCGCGCCAGGGCGAACCGGTGGGCCTCGTCGCGGACCTGCTGGAGCAGGTGGAGGGCCGGGGACTCCTTCGGGAGGACCACGGGCTCGGTCCGCCCAGGCAGGTAGAGCCACTCCTCGCGCTTGGCGAGGCCCGCCAAGGGCGGCGGATCGGGAAGGAGCGGGGCGAGCGCGGCTCGCGCGGCGTTCACCTGCCCGGGCCCGCCGTCAATGAGCAACAGGTCGGGCAGGGGTTCACCCTCCGCGAGCTGCCGCGCGTAGCGCCGGCCCACCGCCTCCGCCACGGCGGCGAAATCGTCCGCCCCCCCCGCCTTGCGCACGTGGAAGTGGCGGTAGCGGCGGCGGTCCATCTGGCCCGCCGTCCAGACCACGCACGAGGCGGTCGTGGCCTCTCCCGCGCTGTGGGAGACGTCGAAGCACTCGATGGTCCGCGGGGGCGCCGCGAGCCCCAGCGCCCGCGCCAGGGGCAGCAGGACCCGGACCGGGTCGGCCTTGGCGGAGAATTCCAGCTTCGCGTTCTCCAGGAGCGTCGCCAGCAGGCGCGCCTTCTCCCCGCGGCGGGGGCGAACCACCGGGACCTTCCGCCCCTTACGCTCCGTGAGGAACCGGGAGAGCAGTTCCATCCCCTCGAAGGGCTCTTCCACCGCCACGCCGTCAGGGAGGACCGGGGTGTTGCCGAAGAGCCGCGTGAGCAGCGTTCCTAAGAGCTCGCCCCGCGGCAGCTCCGACTCGGCGACGCGCCAGCTGCGTCGGTCCACCACCTTTCCCTCCAGGACCGAGAAAGCGCAGAGCACGAAGGTCTCGGGTCCCCCGGCGAGGGCGAAGAGCTCCCAGTGGCCCTCGCCGGGCCGCGAGACCGCCTGGCGCCCGCCCAGCGCCTCCGTGGCCCGCGCCAAGTCGCGGTAGTGGGCGGCGAGCTCGTAGTCCTGCCGGCCCGCGGCCTCGGTCATCCTCGCCTCCAGCTCCTTCCGCAGCTGGGCGGTCCGGCCCTCTAGAAAGAGCCGGGCCTCCTCCACCGCGCGCCGGTAGAAGGCGGGCGCCACGCGGCCCCGGATGCAGGGCGCGTAGCATTGGCCCATCTCGTAGTAGAGGCAGGGTCGGGGCCGGCTCCCGTCGAGCGGGTCCGAACAGGTAACGACGCGGAATCGCTCCTGGAGGAGCTTCAGGTTGCGCTTCGCCTGCCCGCCGGGGACGAAGGGGCCGAAGTAGAGGGCGCCGTCCCGCGAGGGCCGCCGGGTGAGCAGCGCCCTGGGGTAGACGTCCTTCAGGGTGAGCTTGAGGTAGGGGTAGGTCTTGTCGTCCTTGAGCAGGACGTTGAAGGGCGGGCGGAACTGCTTGATGAGGTTGTTCTCGAGGAGGTAGGCCTCCCACTCGGAGGCGGTGACCACGTACTCGAGCGCCTCGGCCTCGCGCCGCAGGCGCGCGATCTTGGGGGCGATCCCCTCCTGGAAGTAGGAGGAGACCCTCGCGCGCAGGTTCCGCGCCTTGCCCACGTAGAGGGGGCGCCCCGCCATCCCGCGGAAGATGTAGCAGCCGGGTTTCTCGGGCGGCGGTGACGGGGGACGGTCGAGCATGACGCCTCCGCGAAAGAGCATAGCGGAAGGCGGATATGGGTGGCTAGCGGGCGGCTGAAAAACTCCCATAGGCCGCGATGCCCGCGCCACGGCTCCGGATGCAAGGCGTCGCGGCGCCGGGCAAAGGTAAAGATGTGAGGGGAGAAAAAAATCGCCGGGCCTTTCGCCCTCCGGAGGAGGGCGATCCAGGTGCCGCTGGACCGCCCTCCCGGTTCCGTCGCCGGACCGGAGAACGAAAAGGCCCGGCTCACGGCCGGGTCTCCGGCTTACTTCTTCTTGGCCTTCTTCACGACCTTCTTGGCAGTCGTGGTCTTCTTCGCCGCCTTCTTGACAGTGGCCTTCTTCACGGGCTTCTTCGCCGCCTTCTTCACCGCCATGCTCTCCTCCTTCGCTAATCCTTGTTTCGCTCCGTCACTGAAGTGCAATCCCTGGTGTCACCCATAATATATGATGAAAAGCGACTCCTGTCAAGAAGTTGTGCTGAAGCCAAGTGCACCACAAGAGGTAGTAGCCGGCCGGAGATGGCGCTCGACCCTGGCGGAAGGCCCGTCCTCGGTGGGTTTTCCGGATGAGGCGCCACATGCGGCGGGGCCCCGACTCGGGCTCGACCCGCCGCGGAGGAGGTGCGCCTCATTCCGTGATGGGAGCGGAGCGCGGCGCTCCCTCCGCTTGCGGCGAGCCCCGCCCTCCAGTATGCTGATCCCTCTCGTCCCGGGAGAGCGAAGAGGGGAGACCATGAGCGAGGACGCGAAGGGGAACGACAGCAGCAAGCTTCCGGAAAACGCCTATCGGGAGCTCGGGCCGGGCGAGGCCTACACGCCCATCTGCCACCAGGAGGCGGGGGTGCCCGAGGTGACCCGGCGCTCGATCGTTTTCGGGTTCCTGATGATCCTCATCTTCTCAGCCGCCGCCTCCTACATCGCGCTCAAGCTCGGCCAGGGGATCGAGACCGCCATCCCCATCAGCATCCTCGCCGTGGGCTTCTCGGCGCTGGCCCGCCGCAAAAGCGTCCTCATCGAGAACGTGAACATTCTCGCCATCGGCGCCACCTCGGGCATCGTCGTCGGCGGATCGGTCTTCGTCATGCCGGCGATCTTCATGCTCGGCCTCGACAAGGGGAACAGCGCCGTCTCAACCTTCCTCCAGATCTTTCTCGTTCCCTTCCTCGGCGCCGTCCTCGGGGTGCTCTTCCTCATCCCCTTCCGGAAGTACTTCACCCACGAGATGCACGGGAAGCTCCCCTTTCCCGAAGGGACAGCGACGACGGAGATCCTCGTCGCAGGCGAGAAGGGAGGCAGCCAGGCCAAGGTCCTTGTCTACTCCCTGGGCATCGGGATCGTCTTGGACTACATCGCCCTCGCGCTGAAGGGTTGGAGCGACATCTTCACCACGGCGGCGGTGCCGGCGCTCCGCGACTTCACCCAGAGAGTGAAGGGCGTCTTCGCCATGAACACTTCGGCGGCCGTGTTGGGGCTCGGCGTCATCATCGGGGTGAAGTACGCCTCGATCATCATGGCCGGCTCCATGCTCTCGTATTTCGTGCTCATCCCCCTCTTCGGCGCGGTGAGCCCGGACTACTCGGCCGCCTCGTACCGCGACATCTTCTTCGGATTCAAGGGCGCGGGGGACGCGGTGCTCCACCCCGGCGTGCGCAACATCGGGATCGGGGGCATCTTCGCCGCCGGCGTCATCTCCATCCTGAAGATGTCCCCCGTCATCAAGCAGGCGCTCCAGAAGGTGTTCGCCCAGCTCTTCAAGAAGCACGAGGAGGGAGCCGCCGCCTCGCGCCTCGACCTGGACATCCGGATGACGACGGTCTTCGGAATGGCCGCCGCGCTGGCCGTCGCCATCCTCGTCTACTTCTGGCTGGTGGTGGTCGCCGGACAGCCCAACGCGCTCCTGCTCTCGCTGATCTCCCTCGTGCTCACCTTCCTCATCGTCTTCCTCTTCTCGGCGGTTTCAGCGTGGGCCGTGGCGATGATCTCGGTGACCCCCATCTCGGGGATGACCCTCACGACGCTCATCATCGGCGCGGTGACCCTCGCCGCCCTCGGGCTCAAGGGAAGCCCGGGCATGCTCGCGATCCTCCTGATCGGCGGCGTCGTGTGTACGGCCCTCTCCATGTCGGGGTCGCTGGTCACCCAGTTCAAGATCGGCCACTGGCTGGGCTCCACGCCGAAGGCCATCCAGTGGAGCAACATCCTCGGCTCCGCGCTGGCGAGCCTCACGGTGACCGCGGTGAACATGCTCTTCGCGCGGGTCTACGGCTACGGCACGCCCTCCCCCGAGCACGCCAACCCGCTCCCGGCGCCTCAGGCCGGCGCCATGGCGGCGGTGGCCAACGCCTTCATGGGCGGCCAGGACGTCCCCTGGCTCCTCTACGGCCTCGGCGCGGTCATCGCCGTCATCGTCTCCATGCTCGGGATCTCGGCCCTCGCCTTCGCGCTGGGAATGTACCTCCCCATCGAACTCAACAGCCCCATCCTCCTGGGCGCCGTTGTGGGCTGGCTCGTCCAGAAGTCCACCAAGGACAAGAAGCTCTCCAAGGCGCGCAACGACAAGTCCATCCTCATCGCCTCCGGGTTCATCGCGGGCGGAGCGCTGGCGGGGGTCTTTGACGGCATCACGAAGATGCTCCTCTCCACCGTCTTCGAAGTGGACCCCGAGAAGTTCGGCATGAGCGAGTGGTTCCCGGAAGTCTTCACGCCGGGCTTCCAGAACTGGCTCGGGCTCTTCGTCTTCCTCGCCCTCGCCGCCTTCCTCTACTGGGATGCCAACAAGGCGAAGCCCGAGGAGACCGACTAAACGGGGCTCTCCGAAGCACCGAGGGGCGCCCCCCGGGGGCGCCCCTCTTGCTTTCGCGGACGTCTCGGAGGCTACCTTCGCTTCCCTCGCGCGGCCGCCGCCGCGGCGGGAACGGCCCCTTGGAGGTCGGCGCCCAGGTCGGTCAGGGCCTGGGCGAGCGCCTCGCGGGTGGAGGACTCCGCGGTGGCCATCTCCCCCATGGCGTGCCAGCCGAACCAGACGCGGGTTTGGTAGTTCTTTTCGAGAACCGTCCGTCCGTCCCGCGTGAGCCTCGCCCGGAAGGAGACCTCGCCGATGTCGGTCCCCCCCTCGAAAAGGGAGGGAAGGGCGTAGAGCCGCCCGTCAAGGGCGTACCCCTGTCCGGAGGGTTTCTGGTCCAGCGGGAGCGGGCGAGGATCGAAGCCGCGCCGCGCCAGCTCGAGCGAGACCTGGCGCTGGAACCAACCCACGGTGGGCGCGGCCACGCCGACCCCCATGCGCACGTCCAGGAAGGTGGCCACCTCTACGGGAACCGCACCAGGGGCGACGTCGTAGACCTGGGGCTTGCCGCGCTCGGCGCAGGCCGCGCAGGCTGCGAGGGCGAGCGGAAGAAGCAGGCGCAGAGGAGTGGGCATGACGGCTCCCGTCACCGGAAAGATAGTGCCTTACCGCCCCGGGAGCAACTGGCGGGAGGCGGGGCGGCGGGTCCGCCGCGATGCCAAAATGGCGCGAACCGGCTCACTAGTATTAATAAGGAAAAGAGCCGGCTGTCCGAGGCTTCCCTCGCCATCTTCGCCTCTTCACCCAGGGACTTGCAGCGGGGGGCGAATTGTAGTAATATGCTAAAGCTTTCGCCGGTCATGAGCTGGACGGCGAGGCGCCGATGTAGCTCAACGGTAGAGCAGCGGATTTGTAATCCGTTGGTTGGAGGTTCAAATCCTCTCATCGGCTCCAGGGCCATGAAGACCGGAAACCGGGGCGACGCCCCCTAGACTCCTGGTGGAGGGGTTCCCGAGTGGCCAAAGGGAGCAGACTGTAAATCTGCCGGCCTCAGCGCCTACGTAGGTTCGAATCCTACCCCCTCCACCACTCAAAGCCGAGTTCGGCCTGCTGCAAGGCGGGATGTATCCGCAGGAGGTGAAGAGGACGTGGGATTCGAAGGGCGGGAGACGGCGTAGATTCACCGCTGAGGACGCAATGAGGAAGCAGCGTTCGCAGCGAGATGAATCAAGCCGAGGGCCCCGCCCCGGAAACCGTGAGGCGCCTTGGAACGCAGCGAGCGGATTCTGACGCGAGCGAGGCTCTTAGGCGGCGCAGGTTTCGAATCCTACCCCCTCCACCACTCAATAAGTTGACCGCGGGTGTAGCTCAGTTGGTAGAGCATCAGCCTTCCAAGCTGAGGGTCGCGGGTTCGAATCCCGTCGCCCGCTCCAAAGGCAGACCTTGACGCGGATTGGAACCCGCGACGAAGGGGAGAGCGGGGGAGAGACTCCCCCGCGACACGGGCCCCTTCGAAGTTTGGAGGAGGT
>JAKAIJ010000058.1 GCA_021814355.1 Acidobacteriota bacterium | reverse complement strand
GGCTGGACCTTCGCGGCGCTGGCCACGGACGGCGTGGACGGCGAGGCGGGAGGGGGAGCCGTCCTCTCCGCGGGGTCGTCCCCCGGGCCGGACGCCCTCGCGGCAGCCCTGGCCCGTTGCGACACGGCACCGCTCCTCTCGGCCTGCGGCGGGCTGCTTCCCCGGCGCCCCACCGGGAACAACCTGCGCGACCTCTGGGTCCTCTATCTGGAGTAGCCATGGGCGAAGAACCGCCGGGGCCGGCCACCACGGGGCTCTACCTCCACGTACCCTACTGCGCCGCCCTCTGCTCCTACTGTGATTTTTTCAGAGTGGTCTCCGGAGAGGGCGCGCCCGCCTGGTTCGAGACCGCCCTCGAAACGGAGGCGGCCTTGTACCGGGAGGGCCCCCCGGTGGTCCTCGACTCGGTCTACTTCGGCGGCGGCACCCCCTCCCTGCTCGGTCCAGGCCGGATCGGCGGGCTCTGCGACGCCCTCCGTGCCCTTTTTGCCTGGAGCCGCGAGGCGGAGGTGACCCTCGAGGCGAACCCCGAGACGGTGACGGCAGAGGCGCTCGCCGGGTGGCGGGAGGCGGGAGTGAACCGGCTCTCTCTCGGAGTCCAGTCCCTCCAGGCGCCCGAGCTGGAGGCGCTGGGCCGGCGGGCCGCGCCGGACCAGGCGCGCCGTGCGGTAGAGCTCGCCGCCTCGGCCGGTTTCCCGCGGCTCTCTGTGGATCTTCTGCTCGGCGTCCCCGGACAGACCGGGGAGTCCCTGGCGCGCACCCTGGACGAGGTGGAGGCCATGCCGCTCGACCACCTCTCCGCCTACATGCTCGACCTGCACCGGGGCACGACCCTGCATGCTAGGGTGCTGGCGGGCGAGACGTTCCTGCCGGGGGGCGACGCGGTGGCAGACCTTTACGACCTGCTCTGCGACCGCCTCGCGGCGGCGGGTTTCGAGCACTACGAGATCTCCAATTTCGCCCGGCCGGGGGGGCGCTCGCGCCACAATCTCCGCTACTGGCGCGGGGAGGAGTACATCGGCCTCGGTCCGTCGGCCCACGGCTGCTTCCGAGGCGTGCGGACCGAGAACCCCCGCTCGGTGGAGCGGTGGCGAAGAGCCCTCGAGCGGGGCGAGCGCCCCCACGAGCGCGTCTCCGAGGTGACCGCCCGGGAGCGCCGCGAAAACGCCCTGATCTTCGGCCTGCGCCTCTCGGACGGCGTGCCCTCCACTCTCCTACGGGGATTTCTCGAGGAGCAGGGGCGGGAGCCCGGCCCCGTCCTGGAACCGCTCCTGCGCCACGGCTACGCCGAGCTGAAGGGAGCGGATCGGTTTCGCCTCACGCGGCTCGGGTTCCTCTGCTCGAACGAGGTCCTCGGCTTCCTGCTGCCGAGAGGCTGGTCCGAGACCACGGTGCGGCAGGGGCGATGAACCCCCAATCCTGCGACGGTGAACGGGGAATCGCCATGGAATGCTGAAAGGACGGAGGATCTGAAAGGGCCGGCCTTTCACCCGGAAGGGAGTGGGGGCCATCGAGCCTCCGGCGATGAGGGCGCCCAGGGGGGTGAACGGCGCCCCTTGCTACTGCGTGGACGCTCTTTTACCCTTGTCGTCCCGAGGAGCCCCCGTGACCCCCGTCGTCCTCCCGTTTCTGCGCGCCGTCTCCAAGCCCACGCGCTACACCGGCGGCGAGGTGAACGAGGTCGTCAAGCCCGAGTCCGACGGGCTCCTCCACGTGGCCCTGGCCTTCCCCGACCTCTACGAGATCGGGATGAGCTACGTGGGGTTCTCCATCCTCTACGCGGCGCTCAACGGCCGCGAGGACGTCTGGGCCGAGCGGGTCTTCATGCCCTGGACCGACATGCGCGCGCAGATGGAGGCGCGGGGCGTGCCGCTCTACGGTCTCGAGTCCAAGCGGCCGCTTGCGGCGTTCGACGTGGTGGGCTTCACGCTCCAGTTCGAGCTGACCTACACCAACATCCTCCACATGCTCGCCCTCGGCGGGCTCCCCTGGCGCTCGGCGGACCGGGACGCGCGCCACCCGCTGGTCCTCGCCGGCGGGCCCTGCGCCGTGAACCCGGAGCCCCTGGCGCCCTTCGTGGACGCCTTCTTCATCGGCGACGGCGAGGAGGGGTTCGGCGCCATCCTGGACGTGGTGAAGCGGACGAAGGGGCGCCCGCGGCCCGAGCAGCTCGCGGCCCTCGCCCAGGTCCAGGGCGTCTACGTCCCGTCGCTCTACCGGACGGAGGTGGACGCGGCCTCCGGCTGCGAGGTGGTGGCGGGTCCCGCGGGCGACGCGCCCTTCCCGGTGCGCCGCCGCATCCTCTGGGACCTGGACCGCTTTCCCTTTCCGGCGCGGCTCCTGGTGCCGCACCACGAGGTGGTCCACGACCGTTACTCCGTCGAGATCGCCCGTGGGTGCGCCGTGGGCTGCCGTTTCTGCCAGGCGGGGTACATCTACCGGCCCGCGCGCGAGCGCTCGCCGGAGGCCGTCCTGCGCGCCGTCCGCGTGGGGCTCGCCGCCACGGGCTTCAACGAGGTGAGCCTGCTGAGCCTCAACGCGGGCGAGTACGCCGGGGTGGAGGACCTCGTGCGCGCGGTGGCCGAGGAGGGGCGGTCCCAGAGCGTGGGGGTCTCCCTGCCGAGCCTGCGCGTGCCCGCCCTCACCCGGGAGCTGGTGGCCTCCCTCGCCGGGGGGCGCAAATCCGGGTTCACGCTCGCTCCCGAGGCGGGAACCCAGCGCATGCGGAACGTCGTCAACAAGCAGGTGACCGAGGCGCACGTCGCCAACGCCGCGTCGGTGGTCTACGGCGCCGGCTGGAACCTGATGAAGCTCTACTTCATGATCGGCCTTCCCACGGAGACCGAGGAGGAGATCGCCGGCATCGAGCGGCTCGGCAGGTTGGTGGTGGACCGGGCCCGCGCGGCGGGGTGCCGCAACCCCAAGGTGAACCTCTCCACCAGCTCCTTCGTGCCCAAGCCCTTCACCCCCTTCCAGTGGTGCGCCATGGACCGGCCCGAGTCCCTGCGCGCCAAGCAGGAGCGGCTCCGGGCCAACCTCCGGCGCCCTGTCTTCTACCGGTGGCACGACGTAGACGCCAGCGTGGTGGAAGGCGTTCTCTCCCTGGGCGACCGCCGCGCGGCGCGCGCCCTGGAGGCGGCGGCGCGGCTGGGCTGCCAGTTCGACGGCTGGACGGAGCACTTCCGGTGGGACCTCTGGGCCCGTGCCCTGGAGCGCGCGGACCTCGACCTCGAGGCCCTGCTCCACCGGGAGCGGCCGAGGGAGGGGCGGCTTCCGTGGGACCACATCGAGGTGGGAGTGACCAAGGCCTTCCTCTGGCGGGAGCGGGAGAAGGCGCTCGCCGCCGAGCCCACGAACAAGTGCGGGATGGCGGCGTGCTACGGGTGCGGCTACTTCGCCAAGCGTTGCATCGCGGGCGAGTTCGAGGCGGCGCGGAGGTCCCCGGGGAAGGCCATTGTACCCGCGGCGGAGACAGCGCCGGAAGCGCCCGCCGCGCGCTACCGCCTGCGCTTCGCCAAGCGGGGCGAGGCGCGGTTCCTGGGCCACCTGGACCTGGTGGACGTGCTGGTGCGGGCCCTCCGGCGGGCGGGGGTGAGGCTGGTCTATTCCAGGGGGTACCACCCCATGCCGAAGGTGGAACTGCCCTCGCCCCTGCCGCTGGGCGTGGAGGGTCTGGAGGAGTGGCTCGAGTTCGAGGCGCACGGCGTGGACGGGGAGGCGCTGCTGGAGTTCCTGCGCGGCTCGCTGCCCGCGGGGCTCGAGGCGCAGGCGCTCTTCCCCGTGCCGCCGGGCGCCCCCGGGCTCGGCGCCCTGAAGCTCCAGGAGTACGAGATCCGGCCAGAGGGGATGGCCGCCGGGGAGGTGGAGGCTCTGAAGGCGAGGGTCGAGGAGTTCCGAGCGGCAACGGCCTGGCCCGTCCGGAAGACCTCCAAGGGGACGGCCCGCACCGTGGACCTGAAGCCGCGCGTGAAGGCGCTGGCTTGGGAGAGCGGCGCGCTCGGGGTGACCCTGGAGACCGGCGGGTTCATGGAGCTGGTGGAGACCCTCGCCCCCGGCGCCGCCCAGGAGAACCTCGTCCTGCGCCGCGTGCGCCTCACGTCGTCCTGAAGGGGGGGAGGAGGATCATCCGGAGAAGGGCCCCCCGAGCCGCCGGGCCGGTCCTCGTTCCTCGCCGGCCGCGCGGAGGGCGTCGCAACGGGACCTACAGAATGTGGCGGCTCTTGGCGAAGGTGACGAGCTGGCCGGCGTGCTCCTTCTCGGCCAGGCTGGCCACGAGGCGCGCCGTGGCGGCGCCCGCCGCCGCGAGGCGCGTCTTCACGTAGCCCTCGCCGAGGGTGACCTCCAGCTCCAGCGCCGTCTGGACCGCCTCCTTGAGCGTCGCGGGGGCGGGCTTGGCCAGCTCCGCCGTCAGGCGGGAGTGCAGCGCCTGCAGCGGCCCGGTCTCCAGCGCCTCGGCGCGGACGCTGGCCGTTCCGTGCTTGGCGATGATGGAGGTGTAGCGCACCAGCGCCACGTGGGATTTCTCCTCCACGTGGAGGTGGTAGAAGAGGTAGGCCGCCTCCTCGTCCGCCGCGAAGGCATCGTGGTAGCGCTCGTAGAGCTCGGCCGCCATGGTCTCGATGGATTCGGCGAGGGAGAGCAGCTTCTGAAGGTCCTCGTCCATGAGATCCTCCACGCCCGAAGTCTCTCGGGCCGGTTCACGACCTACAGGAGTTTCTCAACAGCCTGCTGGGCTTGACTTGGCGTGTACAACCGCTTCCGGGCCCGGACAATTCCCGCCCCGGCCGCCCGCCCCTCCGAAAGCGCCGTTTCAGGCGGATTCGGCACGAGGAGTGTCATTTCGACACCGCCATTCATTACGGGTAGAGCTGGTGGAGCATCCGCGGGTAGGGGATGGTCTCGCGCACGTGGGGCAGGCCGCAGATCCAGGCCACGGTGCGTTCGAGGCCGATCCCGAAGCCGCCGTGCCGGACGGTCCCGTACTTGCGGATGTCGAGGTACCACTGGAAGGCGCTTACGGGCAGGCCGTGCTCCCGGATCCGCCCGAGCAGCAGGTCGTGGTCGTGGATGCGCTCGGAGCCGCCGATGATCTCTCCGTACCCTTCGGGGGCCAGAACGTCCACGCAGAGCGCGAGGCCCGGGTCCTGAGGGTCGGGCTCCATGTAGAAGGCCTTCACGGCGGAGGGGTAGCGGTGGACCATGACGGGCCGGTCGTACTGCTGCGTGAGAACCGTCTCGTCGTCGCCGCCGAAGTCGTCGCCGTACCGGAGGTCCGAACCCAGCGCGTGGAGCTGGGCCACGGCGTCCTTGTACGGGACCCGCGGGAAGGGCTTCCGGACGTTCTGAAGCTTGGCGGTGTCGCGTTCGATGACCTTCAGCTCCTCGGTGCAGCGGTCCAGCACCCGCGACACGACGTAGACGAGGAAGTCCTCGGCCAGCGCCATCACGTCGTCGAGGCCGGCGAAGGCCACCTCGGGTTCGAGCATCCAAAACTCCATCAGGTGCCGCCGGGTCTTGCTCTTCTCGGCGCGGAAGGTGGGGCCGAAGCAGTAGACCTTACCCAGTGCCATGCAGGCCGGCTCGAGGTAGAGCTGGCCCGACTGGGAGAGGAAGGCCTTCTCGCCGAAGTAGTCGGTCTCGAAGAGGGTGGTGGTCCCCTCGCACGCCGCGGGAGTCAGGATGGGGCTGTCAAGGAGCGTGAAGCCGTTCTGGTAGAAGTAGTCGCGGAAGGACTGCTCGATCTCGGAGCGACAGCGCAGGATGGCCACCTGGCGCGAGGAGCGCAGCCAGAGGTGGCGGTTCTCCATCAGAAAGCCGGTGCCGTGCTCCTTCTTGCCGATGGGGTACTCCTCGGCCATGTGGTGCAGTGTGAGGCCCGTCAGCCCCAGCTCCACGCCGCCGGGGGCGCGCTGGTCGAGGCGCACCACGCCGGTGACGGTCACGGAGGATTCGAGGCTCACCAAGTCCATCAGGTCGAAGACCTCCTGGGGGACGTCCTTGACGAAGGCCACGCACTGGAGGTAGCCCGTGCCGTCGCGCAGGATGACGAATCGGACCTTCCCCGAGGAGCGTTTGTTGTAGACCCACCCGTGGAGCGTGACGGTCTGGCCCTCGTGGGCTCTCAGCTGGTTGATGGCGGGTCCGAAGGCCATGGAGCTCCCCCTCTCCGGGCGCGGAAAGTATAGGGGATGCAGCCCCCCGGCGCAACGCGCAGGGCGCGCCCTATTTCGGGATAGGCACTCTGCTCAGTTCAGCTTCTTCTGCTCCATCCGGAAGGCGAATTCGCACTGGCCCGCCTGGATGACCGAGCCGGGCTTGAGCTCCCGGAGGGTGACGCGCTCTCCGTTCAGGAGCGTCCCGTTGGTGGAGTGCAGGTCCGCGAGGTAGTAGGACCCTCCCTTGGGGATGATGCGGAAGTGCTGGCCCGAGAGGGTGAGGTCGGCCACCGAGATGGTGTTCACCTTGTCGCGTCCCACCGAGACCACCTGGCCCGCGGGGAGCTGGAACATCCGCGGCGGCTGGCCGGACCGCTTGAGCGTGAGCACCGGCACCTCGTCGAGCACCATGGTGTGGTCGAGCGACTCGCTGGGCGGCGCCTTCTGCATGAGGGCCGGGTCAATGTCGGGGAGCGGCGGCGCCGCGGGGGTCTCGGGCGCGGTCCCGGGCTTGGTGATGGAGAGCTTCTTGGCCAGGCAGGCGGGGCACTCCGTATCCCAGATGTTGAGCAGGTGGCCGCACGCCTCGCAGGTGCGCTCGTCGGGCCTCCGCGTGCGGCGCAGGATGATGGCCGCGAGGAGCGCCGCGCTCGCGACCAGCGCGAGGAGCAGCAGCCACAGCATCCCCGTCAGGTGCGAGGGGGGCGCCGCCGGAGGCGCAACGGGGACCGCCGGGGCCGGCGCCGCCGGCTTGGGCGGGGCAGGGGACGGCGGGAAGGGGACGAGGGCCGCGGAGGTCTCGCGGAAGGCGCCCCGGAGGCCCGCGCCCGCGGCGCTCGGCAGGTCGCCCGCGTACCGCCCCCCCGTGAGGGTCGCGATGCGGCGCAGGGTCCTCTGGTCCACGGGGGCGCCGAGCCCCGCCGTCACCACCCCCACGTGGGCCGCCGCGGCGCGCGAGGCGGCGTCCTCGAGGGTCACCGCCGAGTTCTCGTCCCGGCCGTCGGTGACCAGCAGGACGACCCCGGGCTCCTTGCGCGCCTCCAGCGCCTTCACCGCCCCGAAGAGGCAGTCGTAGAGCAGGGTGAAGTTGCCCCCTTGCTTGAGCCCGGCGATACCCGCGCGCAGGACGGCCGCGTCGGTGGTGAAGTCGGCCACCCTCTCGGGGCTGTCGTTGAAGGCGTAGAGCGCCACGGGCCCGTCCTCCAGGAGGGCGGGGAGCAGGTCGGCCAGCGCCCCCTTGGCCTCCTCGAAGCGGGCCGGCGGCACCGAGCGGCTGGTGTCCACCAGGACCGCGGTGGGCGCGGCGGAGGCGGCGAGCGACAGGGCAAGCGTGGAGGCGAGACAGAGCCGCCTCGGAAAGAGTGTCCGCCGGGATGACATGAAAGACCTCCCTCTCTGGGTATCTTAGAATAAGGGTGGACTGGAGGGAAGGTCAGCGGAGGAGGGGGCGGTCCATGGTGGCGCGTCCGTCCAGGGTGTAGCGCCGGGCGACCCGGGCGCCCACGTGGCAGGTGACCTCGTAGGCGATGGTGCCCGACCACCTCGCCCAGTCGTGCGGGGTGACCCGCTCCCCGCCGTCTTGTCCCCAGAGGGTGACCGGCTCCCCGGCGCCCGGCTCCCCGGCGGGTTCCAAGTCCACCGTGGAGAGGTCCATGCTGACCCGGCCCAGTAGCGGGCAGCGCCGTCCCCGGACCAGGACGTACCCCGCGCCGTTCCCCAGGGACCGCGGCAGGCCGTCCGCGTAGCCCAGCGGCAGGACGCCCACCCGCTGGCGGGCGGCGGTCACGTAGGTGGCTCCGTAGCCCACGGGGGTTCCCGGCGGCAGGTCCTTCACCTGCGCCACCTCGGTGCGGAAGGCCACCGCCGGTTCGAGGCCGATGTCGGGGAGCCGCTCGGAGGGCCGTAGGCCGTAGAGCGCCAGGCCGGGCCGCACCATCTTGAAGTGGCTGGCGGGATGAGCCAGGAGCCCCGAGGAGTTGGCCAGGTCCACCCAGGCGGGGTCGTGGCCCGCGGCGCGCACCGCGCCGAGCATCTCGGCGAAGCGCTCCACCTGCGCCGCGGTCTGGGGCGAGGCGGGGTCGTCGGCGCTGGCGAGGTTGGAGAAGAGCCCCTCCACCCGGAGGTGGGGGCAGGTGCGCAGCGTTTCGAAGAGCCCGGGCAGCTCCTCGGGGCGGAACCCGAGCCGCCCCATCCCCGAGTCCATCTTCAGGTGCACGCCCAGCATGGTCCCCGCGGCGGCGGCGGCGGCTTCGAGGGCGCGGGCGAAGACGAGGCTGTAGACGGCGGGGACGAGGCCGTGCCGCAGGATCGCGGGTCCCTGCGCCGGTCCCGCGGGGCCGAGCAGGAGGATGGGGCCCTCGACCCCCGCGGCGCGCAGCTGGACGCCCTCCTCCACGAGCGCCACCCCCAGCCAGTCCGCCAGGGAGTCGCGGCGAAGGGCCCGGGCCACCGGCACGGCGCCGTGGCCGTAGGCGTCGGCTTTCACGACGGCGAGCAGGGCGGCGCCCGAGGCGTGGCGCTTGAGGCGGGCGGCGTTGCGGCGCAGGGCGTCCAGGTCCACGTCGAGAATCGTGGGCCGGACGGCGGGCGGGGCCTCAGCCATCCGCCTCCCCCTCGCCGAAGCCGGGGACGTAGTTGGCGAACTGGGCCTGGTGCTCGAGGAAGGTGAGGGGAACCGAGTCGGTGGGACCGTTGCGCTGCTTGGCCACGATGAGCCGCGCCCGGGACCGCGACTCGGTGTCGTCGGGGCGCGGGTTGGTGTTGCGGTGGAGGAACAGGACCAGGTCGGCGTCCTGCTCGATGGAGCCCGAGTCGCGCAGGTCCGAAAGGATGGGCTCCTTGCCCTCGCCCCGCTTCTCGGGGGCCCGGGAGAGCTGAGAGAGGGCCACGAGCGGGAGGTCCAGCTCCTTGGCCAGCGCCTTGAGCCCCCGCGAGATGGCGCTGACCTCCTGGTTTCGGTTCTCGAACTTCCCCACGCCGCGCATGAGCTGGAGGTAATCCACCACCACCATCTGGACCCCGCGGGACGCCTTGAGCCGGCGGAGCTTGGCGCCCATCTCCAGAAGGTTGAGCAGGGGGCTGTCGTCAATGAAGATGGGCATGCGCTCCAGGCGGCCGAAGGCATTGGAGACCTCGCCCTGCTGGTCCCGGGGGATGCGCCCCGTGCGGAGCTTGCGCAGGTCCACCCGGCTCTCCATGGAGAGGAGGCGGAAGAAGAGCTGCTCGGCGCTCATCTCCAGGCTGAAGAGGGCCACCGTGCGCCCGGCGCGGGCGGCGTTGAGGGCCAGGCTGAGGGCGAAGGCGGTCTTGCCCACGGAGGGCCGGGCGGCCAGGATGATCAGGTCGGACCGCTGGAGCCCCGACGTGAGGTCGTCCAGCGAGCCGAAGCCCGTGGGAACGCCGGTCACGTGCTCCCCGCGCCGGCTCAGCGTGGCGAGGGTGTCCATGGCGGCCTTGGAGTATTCCTTGAGGCTGACGAGGCTGCCGGTGAGGACCCGCTCGCCCACCTCCAGGATGGCGCGCTCGGCGAGGGCCAGCACCGACTCCGCGTCCTCGGTGGCCCCGTAGGCGCTTCCGATAATCGCCGCCGCCTGCTGGATGAGCTTCCTCAGGAGCGACTTGTCCCGGATGATGCGGGCGTAGTGCTCGGCCGAGTCCAGGACGGGGACCCCCTCCACCAGCTCGGCGAGCCGGCCCGCGCCGCCGCAGGACTCCAGTTCGCCCCGGTTCTGGAGGTGGTCCGAGAGGGTCACCAGATCCACCGGCTCCTGCCGCTGGCGCAGGTCGGCCACCGCGCGGTAGACCCGCTGGTGCGCCGGGAGGGCGAAGTCGTCTTCCTGGACCAGGGGGCCGACCTCGTCGAAGAGGGCGTTGTTGAGCAGGACGGCGCCGAGGAGCCCCCTCTCGGCCTCCAGGTTGGCGGGCAGCCCCTGTTGGGCGAGCAGGTCGTCCATGTGACGCAACGCCGCGGGCTGGGGGCGGGCCGGCTGTTGAGCCAAGGGGGTCTCCGGTGGGCCGCCGGAGGGGCGGCGGACCGGGCCTACGGTACCACCGCGGGGGGCCATTGACAAGACGCCCCGGAGAAGAGGTACACTGGAGCCAGAGTCGGCCGGTTCCCCCGAGTACCTCCGTCATGCGGAGGGTCGGAACTTTCCCGCGGCGGGGAATCCGGGGGCGGCCGGGCCTGGTTCTCGGCGCGCTCCGGCGGGCCTTTGGGGCCGTTGGGGTGCGGACCGGGGAACCCCCGCGGAGGAGAGGGAAAGGAGGTCTCCGGGGGGGGAGAGTTTTTGCACTTGACTTTCGGCTTTAGGAAGGATATCTTAAAGTAGTGTATTAACTCTGGGGGTCGTTCGACGATCTAGAAGGGGACGCCATGGGGTTCTTCTCAAAAAGTAAGAACCTGTTGGGCCTGGACGTTGGGTCCTCCGCCGTCAAGATGGTGGAGCTCAGGGATCTGGGCAAGGGCAAGGGCTACAAGCTCGAGGCCTTCGGCATCGAACCGCTCCCGGCGGAGGCCGTCGTCGGCGGCACCATCATGGATTCAGGGGCCGTCATCGCGGCCATCCAGAAGTTGGTGCGCGACGGCGGGGTCAAGAACCTCTCGGCGGCCACCTCCGTGGACGGGAACTCGGTCATCACGAAGCGGATCACCATGACCGCCATGAGCGAGGCCGAGCTCGCCGAGGCCATCCAGTGGGAGGCGGGCCAGTACATCCCCTTCGACCTGGAGGAGGTCAAGATTGACCACCAGGTCCTGGAGACCGACCCGGCCACGGGCAACCTGAACGTCCTCCTGGTGGCGGCCAAGAGGGACCTCATCGCCGAGTACTCCTCCATCCTCGGCCAGGCCGGGCTGAGCCCGTCCGCCATTGACATTGACTCCTTCTGCGTCCAGAACGCCTACGAGATCAACTACCCGATCCACGGGAACGAGATCACGGCCCTGGTGAACATGGGCGCCAGCACCACGAACATCTGCGTGCTCAAGGGCACGAACCCCCTCTTCTGGCGCGACATCCAGGCGGGCGGGAACAACTACACCGACACGCTTCAACGCGAAATGAGCCTCACCTTCGACCAGGCCGAGGCCATCAAGAAGGGCGAGGCGATCGAGGGGGTCCGCGCGGAGCAGGCGGTCCCCATCCTGAACGCGGTCACCGAGGAGTTCGGAGCGGAGCTGAAGAAGACCCTCGACTTCTTCCGCGTGACGACCAGCGAGAGCGCCATCCACAAGATGGTCCTCTCGGGCGGGGGCACCAAGGTTCCCAACCTCGACCGGTACCTGTCGCAGTTCTTCGGCATCCCGGTGGAGGTCATGAACCCCTTCCAGAACATCACGGTGCCGGAGAGGGAGTTCCCGGTGGATACCGTTAACCGCCTGGCCCCGAGCTTCGCCGTCGCGGTGGGCCTGGCCCTTCGGAAGATGGGGGAATAGATGATCCGCATAAACTTGCTCGCCGAGGAGCGGGGAAAGAAGGGGCGGCCGAGCGGCGCGGGGGCGCCGGCGGCGGTCCCGCGGACTTCCGAGGGCGCGCCCCCCTACTTCGTCTTCGGGGCCTTGCTGTTTCTCTTCGTCGCGGTGGCCGTGGTGGTCATGGCCTACTACTACATCCAGAACACGCGGCTGGAGAACAAGATCAGCGCGCAGAGGGTGGAGCTCCAGAAGTACGAAGGCGCCCGCCAGAAGGTTGACCAGCTCGAAAAGAAAAAGGTCGAGTTCGCGCAGAAGCTGGACCAGATCACGCAGCTCAAGGAGCAGCAGAGCCTGCCGGTCCGGCTCATGAACCACTTGGTCGAGGTGCTTCCCGAGGGGGCCTGGTACACTTCCGTGGCCCAGACCGAGAAGGGCGGCATCAAGGTGGAGGGGCTGGCCCGCAGCATCAAGACCATCTCCACCTACTACGACAACGTGGTGGCCATCCCCGATTTCGTGGGGCCCCAGATGGGAAACATCAAGGAGGCCGGTGGCAAAGTGGAGGCCTACAGCTTCGTCATGACCTTCGACTACCGGGTGGGCGGCGCCAAACCCGCCGGCGACAAGGAGGCGGCCCCGCCGTCGTCCCGCCCCGCCGCTCCCCGCCCCGCCGGTCCCCGTCCCGCCGCTCCGTCGGGCGGAAACCTGGGCATCTAGGGAGAGGAGGAGGGTCCTATGGAGCAATTCGCCAAACTCCCCAGGTGGGCGCAGTTCGTGACCACCCTCGTCTTCGGGGCGATCCTCGTCGCGGCCGCGTGGTGGGGGGTCATCTCCAACCAGCGCCAGCGGAACGCCGCCATGATCAAGACGAGCCTGGACCTGGAATCCCAGATCCGC
>JAKAIJ010000297.1 GCA_021814355.1 Acidobacteriota bacterium | reverse complement strand
ATGACTCTACCCTTCTTCCACCGGAAGGACCGCTACCGGCCCGGCCTCGAAGAGGCGCTCCAGCGCCGGCAGGCGGCCCTGGAGGAGGTGAGCGAGGCCAAAAACGAGGCCCGCTACAAGCTCGCGGAAGCCTACCAGAGCGCGTCGCGCGACGCGAAGGTCTTCGCCCTCTACGACCAGGGCCTTCTGCTGCAGGCCCGGCAGGCCTACGAGGCGAACCTCGCGGCCTACGCCACGGGGCGGTCCGACTTCAGCGCCCTCCTGATGGCCCTTACGAGTCTCTACATGTACGAATCGGACGCCGTCATGGCGCGCGGCGAGTATCACCAGATGGTGGCCGAGATGGAAGCGGTATTGGGCCGCTCTCTGTCGGAGGCCGCCGCGGCTCCGAAGGCCCAACCTTGACGAACGGGAGGACTCTCATGCGGATTTCCAGGATTGCGGTCGTTCTCTTGGCGCTCGCCACCGTGGCGGCCGCCGGTTGCCTCTTCAGCCCGGCCGCCTCCGCCTGCGGCCCGGCGGGCGCCTGCTGCTCGGGCCACGGCAGGCACGGGAGCGGCGGGGGCGGCGCCGCCGGCGGCGCGGTCACCTACGCCTGCCCGATGCACCCCGAGGTGAGCGCGGAGAAGCCCGGCAAGTGTTCCAAGTGCGGGATGTTCCTCGAGGCGAAGGCCGCCGAGCGGGCCTTCTACACCTGTTCCATGCACCCCGAGGTAAAGGCCGACAAGGCGGGCAAGTGCCCGAAGTGCGGAATGAACCTCGAGAAGCGGGTCGAGAAGGTCACCTACGAGTACTTCTGCTCCATGTGCCCCGGCGTGGTCTCGGACAAACCCGGCAACTGCCCCCAGTGTGGGATGTACCTGGAGGGGCGCCCCAAGGGGGCCGCGGCGGACCCACACGCGGGGCACGCGCACTGAGCGGCGCGTTCACGAAATCCTTGCAACTGGAGCGGACGGAAAGCGAGCGAGCATAGCATGAACGCGAAGCGGCTCTTTTGGGTGATCCTGGCGCTTGTGGCACTGGGCTGGGTGCTGCTTGCAACCGGCTGTTCCGGGACGGGCGCCCCGAAGGCCCAGTACCACTGCCCCATGCACCCCACGGTGGTCTCGGACAAGCCCGGGGACTGCCCCATCTGCGGCATGCGGCTTGTCCCCGTCGAGAAGCCCGGCGAGGCGGGGGCCGCGCGCGCGACGACGACTTACCTCTGCCCGATGCACCCCCAGGTGACCTCGGACAAGCCGGGCGACTGCCCCATCTGCGGGATGCGGCTGGTGGAGAAGAAGGCCCAAGAAACACCCGCCGCCGCCCCTGCCGCTCCCGCCAAGAAGACGATGTACCGCTCCACGATGAACCCCTCCGAGGTGAGCGACAAGCCGGGGAAGGACTCCATGGGGATGGAGATGGTCCCCTTCGAGGTGGAGGCTTCCGCTCCGGGCGCGGTGCCCGGCCTCGTCCCGGTCTCCATCTCGGAGAGCCACCAGAAGCACATGAACCTGGCCGCCTCCCCGGTGGAGATGCGCCGGATGGCACGGGAGGTGCGGACCTCGGCGCGGATCACCCCCGACGAGACGCGCCTTTACCACGTGACCACGAAGGTCGAGGGCTGGGTCGAGACGCTCTACGTGAACGCGACGGGGCAGGTGGTCCGGCGGGGGCAGCCGCTCCTGACGCTCTATTCTCCGGAGCTGCTCGCGACGCAGCAGGAGTACCTCTCGGCGCTGGCCGCGTCGAAGCGGCTCTCAGCCAGCTCCGTGCCGGGGGTCGCGGAGGGCGGGAACGACCTGCTCGCGGCGGCGAGGCGCCGGCTCGAGCTCTGGGACCTCAGCGAGGGCCAGATCAAGGCGCTGGAGAGCTCGGGCAGGGCCCAGCGCACCGTGACCCTCTATTCGCCGGCCTCCGGATACGTCTCGGCGAAAAACGTGGTGATGGGGCACAAGATCACGCCGGGCGAGGTGCTTCTCACGATCAGCGACCTCTCCACGGTCTGGGCCGAGGCGGACATCTACGAGTCGGACCTGCGCTTCATCCAGGTGGGGATGCCCGTGAGCCTGACTCTCCCCTACTGGCCCGGCAAGCGCTTCCCCGGGAAGATCTCCTTTCTCAACCCCTTCCTCGACCCGCAGACGCGCACGCTCAAAGCGCGCCTCGAAGTCCCCAACCCGGACCTCCTCCTCAAGCCCGAGATGTTCGGAGACATGACGCTCTCCTACGACTTGGGCGAAAAGCTCGCCGTGCCGGTCTCTGCGGTGATGCGGACCGGACAGAAGAGCTACGTGTTCGTGGAGACGGACGGCACCCAGCTGACACCCACGGAGGTCACTCTGGGCGAGCGGAGCGGAGATTATTACGAAGTCCTCTCGGGCGTGAAGGCGGGAGACCGGGTGGTGACCTCGGCCAACTTCCTGGTGGACTCCGAGTCCTCGCTCAAGGCCGCCCTCCAGGCCGTCGCGGGGAAGTGAAATGCACGCTCTCGCAAAGGCGCAAAGAACGCCAAGGCCAAACCTTCTCCTGTCTCGCTGTGGACAACACTCTCTGTTCTTTCTTGGCGCCCTTCGCGTCTTTGCGTGCCACGGGTCATTTCCTCCGCGTCTGTGCGGTGAGTTCTCATGATTAGGAAGATCATCGAGTTCAGCGCGAACAACCGGCTGCTCGTGATCCTCATCGTGGCCGTTGCGGTGGCCGCCTCGATCTACACCATGCGGCAGATCAGGCTCGACGCCATCCCGGACCTCAGCG
>JAKAIJ010000296.1 GCA_021814355.1 Acidobacteriota bacterium | reverse complement strand
GCTCGTCCTTTTGAACCCGTGGCCCGCCATGCTGCGCGGCATCTACAAGGACCCCGACCGCTACGTGAAGCAGTACTGGTCCGCCTATCCGGGCAAGTACCTCACGGGCGACTCGGCGCGGGTGGACGAGGACGGCTACTTCTGGATCCTCGGGCGCGTGGACGACGTCATTAAGGTGTCGGGCTACCGCCTCGGCACCGCCGAGATCGAGTCGGCCCTCGTGGGCCACCCCGCGGTCTCCGAGGCCGCCGCCATCGGCGTGCCCCACGAGGTGAAGGGGAGCGCCGTCTGGACCTACGTCCTTCTGCGCGCGGGCCGCGCCCCCTCGCCGGAGCTTGCCGAGGAGCTGGCCCGGCACGTGGCCCACGAGATCGGCCCCATCGCGAGGCCCGAGAAGGTGGAGTTCGTCGCCTCGCTCCCCAAGACGCGCTCGGGGAAGATCATGCGCCGGCTGCTCAAGGCCCGCGCCCAGGGTCTCCCGCAGGGGGACACCTCGACCCTCGAGGAGTAAACGCACCGGCCGCTGGGTGAGATGCCCCGGCCGCCGAGTGACGTGATTCCCGCCCCCTGGAAAAGAGGGTCTAGGGAGCGGCCCGGTTCGGGCCACGGGCCAGAGGTTTACACGGAGGCGGAACCATGTTACAATTACAAGTCGGTTGGGGGCCCTTAGCTCAGCGGTGAGAGCCACCGGCTCATAACCGGTCGGTCCCAGGTTCGAATCCTGGAGGGCCCACCAGGGACGGAAGGAGCGCCAGTGCGGGACGGTTTCGGGCATCTGGCCGCAGCGAAGGTCGGGAGGGGTGCGCGTGCGCACCCCTTGTTCATTTTCCGGGGGCCGCATCCGTGAACAGCACCGTCGCGCAACTTCTCAAGCTCCAGCAGATGGACCTCGCCATTCGGAAGCTCGGCCACGACCTCCAGCAGATCCCCAAGAAGAGTCGGCTCATTGACGAGAAGATCCGTGGCGTGAAGGCCCCCTACGACGAGGCCCTCGCGGCGGTGGCCGAGCTCGAGCAGAGGGGTGGGCCCGAGGCGGGGCTGCGGGCGCTCGACGAGAAGGAGCGGGCACTGAAGCTCAAGATGCCCGGGATCCGCACCAACGAGGAGTACAGCGCGCTGCTCAAGGAGATGGACGCCACCAAGAAGGAGCGGGAGCAGATGGAGGATCGCTCCCTGCTGGACATGGAGCGGCTCGAGAAGCTCCGCGCCGAACTCCCCGCCCTGGAGGCCGCCTACCGCGACGGCGAAGCGGCCGTGGCCGCCGAGCGAGACGCCCTGAAGGCCGAGCACGAGGCTCTCGAGGCCGATCTCCTGAAGTGCAAGAAGGACCGGCAGGCCCTTCAATCCAGCATCCACCAGGGCTGGTTCCGCAAGTACAACACCATCGCCGCCCAGCGCAACGGACTGGCGGTGGCTCCCGTGAAGGGCGGAACCTGCCAGGGCTGCTTCGTGGGGGTGCGCCCCAAGCTCGTCCAGGACCTCCACTACGGCGAGGAGGTGGTTTTCTGCGAGGGCTGCCAGCGGGTGCTCTACCTCGACGATGAGCCTGCGGGGAGCTAACCGCGCAACCTGCGCGGCCACGGCGCTGCTGGCCGCGGCCCTGGCCCTCTGCGCCGCCTCCCTCGCGCGGGCCGCCGAGCCCGAGGACTTCCAGGTTCTGAAGCGACTTGTCCAGGAGGGGGCCTCCGCCACCGCCGAGTCCCGCGCTCGCGCGTATCTCCAGGCGTGGCCCCAGGGCGCAAACCGGGACCAGGTGGCGGCGTGGCTCGGCCAATTCCTCGCGGCGCGCGGCGAGGCCGCCGCGGCGCTCGCCCTCCTCGACCAGCCCCTGCCCAAGCTTCCGCCCAAGTCGCGCGGCCCCGCCAACCTGGCGAAGGCGAGGGCGCTGCTCGACCTCCGCCAGCCCGCCCGGGCCCGGGCCCTCTTGCAGGCGCCGGGTCCTCTCGAGAAGGAGGAGCTTTCGACCCTCCGGCGGCTTACCGCCCGTGCGGCGCTGGACGCGGACCAGCCCGCGGAGGCGGCGCGGGCCCTGCTCGCCCTTCCGTCGGACTCCCGCACTCCCGACGACGGAATACAGCTCGCGGCGGCCCTCGCCCTCGCCGGCGACGATGCGGGCGCGCGCGACGTCTACGCCGGGCTGCTCCAGGGGGGCATCTTGCCTTCCGAGCGCGAGGCGGAGGCGCGGCTGGCGCTGGGGGAATGCAGCTACCGGCTGGGGGACTTCGACGCAGCCCGCGCCGCCGTCGAACCGCTCCTTGCCGGGCCGCGCGCCGCGGAGGCGCGGCTGCTCCAGGCCTGGACGCTCCACCGCCAGGGAGAGGACGCCCGCGCCTACGACGCCGCGCGCAAAGCCGCCCCGCTGGCCGGGTGGGAGGAGGGCGCCCTCCTCGCCCCCGTGCGCCAAGCCCTCCTTGCCGACGACCCAGGCGCCATGGCCTCCTCGGCGAAGGCCTTCCTCGCGGCCCGGCCGGACTCCTCCAGCGCCCACCAGGCCCACCTCGCCCTCGCTCGGGCGAGAGAGCTGCGCGGAGACGGCGCGGGGGCGCTCGAGGAGCTGGAAGAGGCCCTGCCCGGCCTCCCGCCGGGCGAGCCAAAGTACCGCGCGGCGATGGCCGCCGCAGCGTTGGCGTGGGAGGTTCTGCACCAGGGCGACCGTGCCGCCCGCCACTACGCCCTCGCCCGCGAAGCGGCCCCCGGGGAGGAAGAGCGGGCCTCAGCCCTTCTCGCAGCGGCGCGCACCG
>JAKAIJ010000057.1 GCA_021814355.1 Acidobacteriota bacterium | reverse complement strand
GGGGGGTTTTCCCCCCTTCGGCCCGCCGGGGCCCCCGAGAAAGGGGCGGCGGGGCGGGCGTTCCGGCGCCCCCCCCCGCCGTTTTCACGGGGCCGCGCCGTCAGCGGACCCTCGCCACCGTCACGGTGAACGACCCCACGTTGTCGCCAGCGCTGTCCTGCGCGTCGGAGCAGTAGAACTCGATGGGGTTCCCGTCGCCCAGGAGGTCCACCGAGTAGAGGTGGCCGGGATTGTAGGGGACCGGCCGGCCGGCGAGGTCCGGGATGCCCTTGCCGTTGATGCGGAGCTGGTTCCAGACTTGGCCCTCGCGCCCGCACCGCCACTCGGCGTAGCACCAGACCGCGTCAATTCCGTCCGGCGCGTTGCCCCAGTCGTTGATCACCCCCGAGGCCTGGATGCGGTAGATGCCGCCCGGGACCGTGGCGAAGTTCGTCCGGACCTTCACGGCCTGCGTGTTGGGGACGACGAGCGTCTGCGACTCGCCGCCCGGGCCGGAGGGCGGCGTGCCCCCGCCGGTGCCTGCGCCGCCTCCGCAGTTCTGCCGGATGCACTCCCGGCAGGCTTGGGAGTTGGGGTGTCCGTCCATGACCTCGCAAAGAAGGATCGTCACGCCGGCGCAGGCCGGGCAGCGCTGGGCGGCGCACTGGTCGCAGCTCATCGTGGTGGGCGGCGGCGGAGGGGGCGCCCCGGCGCCGCCGAGGCAGCTGCAGCGGGTGTTGCGGATGGCCTGCTGGTACCGCTGGAAGAGCTGGGCGACCATCGCCCCCGCGTCCCGGGAGGTCCGCCCGGGGAGGGCGGCCGCGACCTGGTCGAACTCGGCGGGGTTCATGGCGACGCAGGGGCAGACGGCGAGGGAGCCGTCCCTGGCCGTCGCCAGGTCCTTCTGGAGCAGGTCGAGGACGTACTGCGGCAGGACCGAGTCCGGCGGGAAGCAGGAGATTCGGGCCGCGGCGAATCCCAAATGAAGCGTGCCCACGTAAAACGACTCCAGCTCGGGGCCCGCGACGGTCGTGCGCCCGCCGCACGCGGACTGCGCGTAGGGCGCCGCGGCGCCGTCCGCGAAGAGCGGCGCCGCCGCCAGGAGGGCAAGCGCCAGGACGAGCGCGGTTCCAGGCGGGAGATCCAGACGACACCAGCCTTTCCTCCTCATGGGCACCCTCCTCGGAAGAGATATGCGTGAGCCTCCTCGCCCCTCGGGACCATATTCTGTACGGCTATATACCAGGAGGCCGGACCGGAGGCAAGCGGCCGAAGGAGGACTCCTTGCCGAAAAGATGAAAAAGGGCGGGCCGGCGGCCCGCCCTCGGGTACTGCCGCGACGCCGGCGTTACCGCGCCGGGACCGCCTTGTAGGCGTAGGCGAGGACGCCGGACTCGCCGTCCTCCTGCACCCGCCGGAACTCCAGGGTGACGGGCAGGCCGATCTTGACCCGCTCGGGTTCGCAGTCGGCGATCTGGCACTGGATGCGCGTGCCGCCCTTGAGCTCCACGATTCCCATGCAGTAGGGGGAGAGGTCCGAGAAGCCCGTGGGGGGCGTGCGGATCACGGTGCAGGCGACCACCTTGCCTGTGTCGGCGAGGGTGACGGGGGCGAACTTGCGGCCGCGGCAGGCGTCGCAGACCAGCCGGGGGGGGAAGAAGACCTTCCCGCACTTGGCGCACTTGTTCGCCTCCAGGCGGTAACGCTGGGGGGTGTTCCTGCGGACGACGGGAGGGGTGATCATCGCATCACCTCCAGGATGTGGACGACGGCGGAGCCGCCGGAGCCGCCCATGTTCTGGGTGAGACCGCGGCGGGCCTTCTTGAGCTGGCGCTTGCCCGCCTCGCCGCGGAGCTGGGTCACGACCTCGTGGACCTGCGCGATTCCCGTGGCGCCCACCGGGTGGCCCTTGGACTTGAGGCCGCCCGAGGGGTTGACGGGGAACTTGCCGTCCCGCGCCGTGTAGCCGCTCCGGACCGCCTCGCCGCCCTTGCCCCTCTTCACGACGCCGAGGGCTTCGGTGACGCAGATCTCGGCGATGGTGAAGCAGTCGTGGACCTCCGCGAAGTCCACGTCCGCCGGCTTGAGCCCCGCCATCTTGTAGGCTTTCTCGGCCGCCACGGCGGTGGACTTCAGCCAGGTGAGGTCCTCGCGCTGGTGGAGGGCGATGGTGTCCGTGGCGTGGGCCGAGGCGAGGATCTTCACCGCGCGGCCCTTGGCGAGCTTTTTGGCCTTATCGGCGGGGCAGAGGATCACGGCCGCCGCGCCGTCGGTGATCGGAGAGCAGTCCAGGATGTTCAAGGGATCGGCCACCTTCACGCTCGAGAGGACCTGCTCGACCGTGACGGGCATCCGGTACTGGGCGTGGGGATTGAGAAGCCCGTTGGCGTGGTTCTTCACGGCCACCCGGGCGAGGTCCTCGCGCTTGGTCCCGTACTTGGCCATGTGGGCCGAGGCGATCATGGCGTAGAGCCCGGGGAAGGTGACGCCGTGGAAGGACTCGTAGTCCTGGTCTGCGGCCGTGGCCAGGGCGTACGTGGCCCTGCCTCCCGAGACGTCGGTCATCTTCTCGACGCCGCCGCACAACACGAGGTCGCTTGCGCCGGAGGCCACCTCGAAGAAGCCGCAGCGCAGGGCGAGGCCGCCCGAGGCGCAGGCCGACTCGACGCGGGTCGCGGGGACGGGAGCCTGGCCGAGGTAGTCGGCCAGCAGCGAGCCGATGTGCTCCTGCCCGGTGAAGAGGCCCGGCGTCATGCAACCCACGTACATGGAATCTAAGTGGGCGATGCCCGCGTCGTCCATGGCGGCGAGGGCGGCCTTGACGAAGAGGTCCCGCAGGGAGTCGTGCCACAGCTCCCCGAAGTCCGTCATGCCGATGCCGATGATGGCTACGTCGCGCATGGCTCAGTCCTCCACGTTCTTCAGGATCTTCCGCCTGAACTTCGTGTACGCGCCGTACTCCAGGTACACGGGGTTGGTGTCGAGGTAGTCGCGGGTCTTCCTGGCCCGCCCCTGGATCTTCGGCAGGCGGGCGGTGGCCGTGAAGATGAAGGCGTCGGAGCCCGCGCCGGAGCCGAAGGAGCACATGAGGATGCGGTCGCCCGGCTTGGCCTCGTCCAGGATGGCCGAGAGGCCGATGGGGGAGGCCCCCGAGTAGGTGTTGCCCAGCGTGGGGACGAGGAGCCCCGCGCGGTACTGCTCCTCGGTGAAGCCCAGCTCCTTGCCCATGCGGGTCGGGAACTTCCCGTTGGGCTGGTGGAAGACGCAGTAGCGGAAGTCTTTGGGCTTCATCTTGGACTTCTTGAGGATGCCCTCGACGCCTCCGCGCACGTGCTTGAAGTAGGCGAGGTCGCCGGTGAAGCGGCCGCCGTGGCGCGGGTAGTGCATGTACTCGCGGCGCCAGAAGTCGGGGGTGTCGGTCATGAAGGAGTACTGGACGTCGAGAGTGGCTACTACGTCCTTCGTCCCCATGATGAAGGCCGCCCCGCCGGCGGAGGCGGAGTATTCGAGGGCGTCGCCGGGCGCGCCCTGGGAGGTGTCCGCTCCGATGCCCATCGCGTATTCCATCTCGCCGGACTTCACGTGGCTGAAGGCGATGAACATGCTCTCCGAGCCGGCCTTGCAGGCGAACTCGAGGTCCGCGCAGTGACAGTCGGGGATGGCGCCGATGGCCTCGGCCACGGCCGTTCCCGTCGGCTTGACCGCGTAGGGATGCGACTCGGAGCCCACGTAGACCGCCCCGATCTTCGCCGGGGGGATGGCGGCGCGCTTGAGGGCGTTCTTGGCCGCCTCCACGGCGATGGTGATGGTGTCCTGGTCCGGCGCCGGAACCGATTTCTCCCGGAGCATCAAACCCTTCTTGTAGCTCGGCGCGTCCGCCCCCCAGACCTTGGCGATCTCCTCGACCCGGATCCGGTAGCGCGGGATGTAGGCGCCGTACCCCACGATTCCAGCCATGTGACCCTCCTTCAGGGGATTCCCGCCGAAAAAGTCAAGGGACCCTTATACCGTATCGGAAAAAGAGTGGCAAGGGCGGGCCTTCTTTCCCGCGAAAACCAGCGTGCTCTCCGGGGGCGCGGTTGCTCCAACCGCGGGGGGCTCCGCTTGACGGGCCTTGCGACTCCGTGCTACCATAAAGGGGTGTCCGGCGAATGGGTTGTCGGAACAAGGTCCTGTAAGGAGTCACAATGGCTACCGGTACTGTGAAGTGGTTCGACGAGAAGAAGGGGTACGGCTTCATCACGGCGGATGAGGGCAAGGACGTCTTCGTTCACTATTCCGCCATCGCCGGCACGGGCTTCAAGAAGCTGGCCGAGGGGGAGCGCGTGCAGTTCCAGATCAAGGAGGGCGCCAAGGGCCCCCAGGCCGATCAGGTCGAGGTGCTCAAGTAAGCTCCCACTCCTGAGATCGCCACCCATGGAGGGGCCCGCGAGGGCCCCTCTTCCGTTTTCCCCGGCGGGCGCCGCGACGGCGCGAAGCCGTCCGCGGGGGCTGCGTCTCTACTCCGGATAGACCTCCGCCACGCCCTTCCGGAGCGCCTCCAGCGTCCCCTTCGCCACGGCCTCCCGGATGCGCTCCATCAGCCCCAGGTAGAAGGTGAGGTTGTGGAGGCTGTTGACGAGGACCGCCGTGGGGTCGTTGGCCCGGTAGAGGTGGTTCAGGTAGGCCCGGGAGACGTTCCGGCAACCCCAGCAGGGACACTCCGGGTCCAACGGATTCGGGTCCGCCGCGTGGCCGGCGTTCTTGATGGCCACCGTCCCGGCGGAGGTGAAGAGGCAGCCGTTGCGCGCGTTGCGGGTGGGCAGCACGCAATCGAAGAGGTCGTAGCCCCACGAAACCGCGTCCACCAGGTCCAGCGGCGTCCCCACGCCCATGAGGTAGCGGGGCTTTCCCTCCGGCATCACGCGGGCGGTGTAAGCCGCGACGCGCCGGAAAGCGATTTTGCTCTCCCCCACCGAGAACCCGCCCGCCGCGTAGCCTGGCAGGTCGAGGGCCGCCAACTGCCGCGCCGACCGTTCCCGCAGCCCCTCGTCGGCGGCGCCCTGCACGATGCCGAAGAGGCTGGTTCCCTTGCGCGCCTGCGCCCGGGTGCACCGTTCGGCCCACCGCGCCGTGCGTTCCACGGCGGCGGCCGCCGCCGCCCGCCCGGCTCCCGCGGGGACCAGCTCGTCCAGGGCCATGGCGACGTCCACTCCGAGGTCCTCCTGGATCCGCACCGCCCGCTCGGGGGTCAGGAAGAGCATCTGGCCGTCCACGGGAGAGCGGAAGGCCACCCCCTCCTCGGTCACGTCCCGCAGCTTGGCGAGAGAGAAGACCTGGAACCCTCCCGAATCCGTGAGGATGGGGCCCTCCCATCCCATGAACCGGTGGAGGCCGCCGAGGTCCCGGATTCGCTCGCTGCCGGGCCTCAGACCCAGGTGGAAGGCGTTGGCGAGGAGAATCTGGGCGCCGGCCTGCCGCAGCAGGGGAGGGTAGAGCCCCTTGACGGAGGCCCGGGTGCCCACGGGCATGAAGGCGGGCGTGGCCACGGCGCCGTGCGGGGTGGAGAGGAGGGCCGTCCGTGCGTTCCCCCCACTCGCGGTCACCTGGAAAGAGATTGCCACTGGGCCTCCCCGGTCAGGATAGCCCAATTTAAACTTTTCATGAAACTTGACAATATCACACTAAAGTATTATATTGACCAGTGGCTAAGAGCTGCGGCTCTGGCCCAACATGCTGAAAAGGCTAGAATAAAAAGGAGTCTAGAAATGGCAAAGATCATCGGGATTGACCTGGGAACGACCAACTCCGTAGTGGCCGTGATGGAAGGCGGCCAGCCCGTGGTCATCCCCAACCAGGAGGGAGACCGGACCACCCCGTCCGTGGTGGGATTCACCGACAAGGGGGAGATCCTCGTGGGCAAGGTGGCCAAGCGCCAGGCCATCACCAACCCGCTCAACACCGTCTTCTCCATCAAGCGCTTCATGGGGCGGAAATACGGCGAGGTGGCCCAAGAGATGCAGACCGTCCCCTTCAAGGTGGTGCCCGCCGACAACGGCGACGCGTGGGTGGACGTGCGCGGCAAGAAGTACTCCCCGCCGGAGATCTCGGCCATGGTCCTGCGCAAGCTCAAGGAGGCAGCCGAGGCCTACCTGGGCGAGAAGGTGAGCCAGGCCGTCATCACCGTCCCCGCCTACTTCAACGACAGCCAGCGCCAGGCCACCAAGGACGCGGGCCGGATCGCCGGGCTCGAGGTGCTGCGCATTATCAACGAACCCACCGCCGCGGCCCTGGCCTACGGTATGGACAAGAAGAAGGAGGAGACGGTCGCGGTCTACGACTTCGGCGGCGGCACCTTCGACATCTCGGTGCTCGAGGTGGGCGAGGGCGTGACGGAGGTCAAATCCACCAACGGAGACACCCACCTCGGCGGCGACGACATTGACAAGCGGCTCATTGACTGGGTGGTGGACAACTTCCGGAAGGAGAACGGGGTAGACCTCTCCAGGGACCCCATGGCCCTCCAGCGCCTGAAGGAGGCGTGCGAGCGGGCCAAGACCGAGCTCTCGGGCACCCTCGAGACGGAGGTCAACCTTCCCTTCATCACGGCCGACGCCACGGGTCCCAAGCACCTCCTGCTCAAGCTCACGCGCAGCCAGCTCGAGAACCTCTGCGAGGACATCTTCAAGCGGACGATGGAGCCCTGCAAGGCGGCCCTCGCGGACGCCAAAGTGGGTCCGCAGCGGATTGACGAGGCCATCCTGGTGGGAGGCTCCACCCGCATCCCCAAGGTCCAGCAGATGGTCCAGGACTTCTTCGCCAAGGAGCCCCACAAGGGCGTGAACCCCGACGAGGTGGTGGCCGTCGGCGCCGCCATCCAGGCCGGGGTGCTGGCGGGGGACGTGAAGGACATCCTCCTGCTCGACGTCACCCCGCTCACCCTGGGCGTGGAGACCCTCGGCGGCGTGGCCACGCCCCTCATCCCCCGCAACACGACCATTCCCGCCAAGAGGAAGGAGACCTTCACCACCGCCTCCGACAACCAGCCCGAGGTGGAGATCGTGGTCTTCCAGGGGGAGCGCCCCATGGCGCGGGACAACAAGGTGCTCGGGACCTTCAAGCTCGCGGGGATTCCGCCCGCCCCGCGCGGCATTCCCCAGATCGAGGTCTCCTTCGACATTGACGCCAACGGCATCCTGAACGTCCACGCGCGCGACACGGCCACCGGCAAGGAGCAGCGCATCACCATCACCGCCTCCTCCGGCCTCACCAAGGACGAGATTGACCGGCTGATGAAGGAAGCCGAATCCCACAAGGCCGACGACGCCCGGCGCAAGGAGGAGGTGGAAGCCAAGAACCAGGCCGACCAGCTCATTTACGGCACCGAGAAGCTGCTCGCCGAGAACGCGGGCAAACTGCCCTCCGACGAGGAGAAGCGCGTCCGCGAGGCGCTCGAGGAGCTGAAGAAGGCCAAGGACGCGGGCGCGGTGGAGGGGATCCGCAGGGCCACCGACGGCCTCAACCAGGCCACCCACAAGATGGCCGAGCACCTCTACAGCCAGGCGCGGACCCAGGCGCCGCCCGCCGGGGAGGGTGGCCCAAAGCCCGGAGAGAAGAAGCCCGGCGAGGTCATTGACGCGGAGTTCGAAGACGTGAAGTGAACCTTCGCGACGGCGAGGCGAGGCGCCGCCGGCGCCCCCTCGCCGCGCCGGGCCGGCTCCTGCTACACTGCCCCCAGGGAGGCCGTCATGCCGATCAAGGGTGAGTCGCTGCGCGAGCTGATGCACCTCCAGCGGAAGATCAACGGCATGTTTCAGGAGATGCTCCAGCCCGAGGCCGGCCAGGCCACCGTCCCCGCCTACACCTGGGTCCCCGCCACCGACGTCTGCGAGGACGACCTCCACTACCACGTGGAGATGGAACTGCCGGGCGTCGCGATCGAGGACGTGACCGTGCTCTGCCAAGGCGAGCGCCTGCGCGTCTCCGGCGAGCGGCGTCCCCCCCGGGAGCTCTCCCGCGAGAACGTCCAGCGGGTGGAGCGGTACTTCGGCCCCTTCCTCCGGGAGCTCGCCTTCCCGTCGCCGCTGGACGCCGACAAGGTGAGGGCTTCCCTCGCGGACGGGCTGCTGATCCTCATCATCCCGAAAAAGAAGACGGGGCGCCGGCGGGTGCCGGTCCGCTGATTCCTACCTCCGCGGAGGCTCCATGGCGAGGCGCGACCTCTACGAGATCCTGGAGCTGCCCAAGAAGGCGTCCCTCGCGGACGTGAAGCGGGCCTACAAGCGGCTCGCCAGGAAGTACCACCCCGACCTCAACCCCAAGGACCGCTCCGCGGAGGAGCGATTCAAGGAGATCTCCGAGGCCTACGCGGTCCTCGGCGACCCCGAGAAGAAGAAGAGGTACGACGTTCAGGGCGGCGCGTGGGACGCCCCTCCGAGCGGCGGCGCGCCGGGCGGCTGGGGCGGGGTGAAGTTCGAGGGGTTCGATTTCGACGCCCCGCCGGGGGGCGCGGGCGGGTTCGCCGACCTCTTCGAGACGTTCCTGGGGGCGGCCCAGCAGCAGCCCCCGCCGGGGCCCAGGCCCGGGGAGGACCTCGTCTACCCGGTGACGGTCACGCTGCGCGAGGCCTTCTCCGGCAAGAGGGTTCGCCTCTCGGTCCGCCACACGGTGCCCTGCAAGACCTGCGGAGGGGACGGCCGCGCCGCCCAGGCGAAGCGCGCGGCCTGCCGCAGGTGCGGCGGAACGGGAAAGGTGGGGCTCTCGCGGGGCCCCTTCTCGTTCGCGCAGCCGTGCCCCGCGTGCCGCGGCACCGGAGCCGACCCGGGCGAGCCCTGCCGCGACTGCGGCGGAACGGGCGTCCGCGAGGCCACGGAAACGGTGGAGGCCGCCATTCCCGCCGGCGTGGATACTGGCTCCCGCGTGCGGCTGAAGGGGAAGGGGCAAGCGGGCGCCTCGGGCGGGCCGCCCGGCGACCTCTACATCGAGACCCACGTCTCGGCGGACTCCCTCTTCAGCCGGGAGGGGCCCCACCTCAAGGTTCGCGTCCCCATCACCTTCCCCGAAGCGGTGCTGGGGGCGAAGATCGAGGTGCCCACGCTCTCGGGCGGCGCCCGACTGAAGATCCCGCCGGGGACGCCGTCGGGACAGGTCTTCCGGCTGCGGGAGCGCGGGATGCCCTCGCCCCGCGGGGGCGTCGCCGGGGACCTCCTGGTGGAGGTGGCGGTGGCCGTCCCCTCGGTCGCCGACGAGCGCAGCAAGGAGCTCCTCAAGGAGTTCGAGCGATTGAACCCCGACAACCCCCGCTCGTATACTGGGAGCTGAGAGAGCCTCCTCCCCGTGGAGAGCCGCCGCCCGAGAGGGGGGCGGTACACTCGCCGGGCGCATCTCGCGGAGGGAGGCTCCGCGGACGACGCGCCGGAGGTGACCATGCCCCGCAGACCGCCCAAAGAGACCGGCCGACGCTTCTACATGATCAGCGCCGTCTCCCAGCGGTATGACCTCCACCCTCAGACCCTCCGGCTCTACGAGAAGGACGGCCTCCTCCGCCCGTCGCGCACCGAGGGCAACACGCGGCTCTACTCCGATGGGGACCTGGAGCGCCTCGAGCTCATCCTCAACCTCACCCGCAACCTGGGCGTGAACCTCGCTGGGGTGGAGGTCATCCTGAACATGCGGGACAAGATGGCCCGCATGCAGGACGAGATGAACGGGTTCCTCGACTTCTTCCTCCAGCAGATGCGCCAGGGGGGCGCCACTCGCGCCGAGGTCAAGAAGGCGGCCGCCCTGGTGAAGCTTCCCTCCACGTCCGTGCGGGTCCTGCTGGATCGGCTGGAGAAGGCCGGTGACGCAGAGGAATAGCATTCCCTCCACCGAAGAATCCGCTCTCCTCAAGCGCTACCTGCGCGAGATCTCCAAGTTCCCGCTGCTCACGCCGGACCAGGAGAAGGCCCTGGGGACGCGCGTCCAGGCGGGCGACGGCGAGGCCCTGCGCGCGCTCGTGGAGAGCAACCTGAGGTTCGTGGTCTCCTTCGCCAAGAAGTTCCGCGGGTGGGGGCTCTCCTTCCAGGATCTCATCAACGAGGGGAACATCGGCCTCATCGAGGCGGCCAAACGCTTCGACCCGGACAAGAACGTGCGGTTCATCACCTACGCGGTCTGGTGGGTGCGCCAGGCCATCATCCACGCCATCTCCGAGCAGGGCGGCCCCTTCCGCATCCCGCAGAAGCAGGCCAACCTCCTCTACAACATCCACAAGACCATCGCCGCTATGACCCCGGTCCTCGAGCGGACCCCCACCGCCGGGGAGGTCGCCGAGGAGCTCGACGTCCCCCGCGCCAACGTGGAGGCGCTCATGTCGGCGGAGAGCGAGGACCTGCCGCTCGAGACGCTCACCTCGGGGGAGGACGCGGACTTTCAGCTGCTCGATAAGATCGAGCAGGAGACCATCCCGCCGGTGGATCAGAACCTCATGGACGAGTCCTTCCGCAAGCTCGTCGAGGAGATGCTGCGCGACCTCGACGAGAAGGAGCGCGCCGTCCTGCGGATGCGCTTCGGCCTGGACGGCCACGAGCCCCACACGCTCAAGCAGCTCGGGGAGAAGCTCGGCCTGAGCCGCGAGCGCATCCGGCAGATCGAAGCCCTGGCCCTCAAGAAGCTCAAGCGGTCGAAGAAGTCCCGCCAGCTGATGGGCTACCTCAACTGACCCCCGCCGGAGGGGCGCCGCAGGGCGCGCGGAGCTCGCAGAGAGCTTCCAGGAAGAGGGCACGTCCGCCACGCGTGGAAAGGTCTTCGGGGCTCGTGAGAATCCCTCGCACGTGGTGGATCAGAGACGGCCGAGCATCCCCAGCAGACCGTCCAGGAGGGTGAGCGGGTGGGGGGGGCACCCCGGAACCGCGAGGTGGACGGGCAGGTCCCGGGGGACGCCTGAAACCGCCGGACTCCCCTCGAAAACGCCGCCCGAGAGGGCGCACGCCCCGACGAGGACGAGGAGCCTGGGCTCGGGCAGCGCCTCCCAGGTGCCGTGCAGGGCCGATGCCATGGCGTGCGGGACCGGGCCCGTGACCACGAGTCCGTCCGCATGGCGTGGCGAGGCCACGAACTGGATGCCGAACCGTCCCAGGTCGAAGACCACGTTGGAGAGGGCGTTAAGTTCCGCCTCGCAGCCGTTGCACCCGCCGGCTGACACCTGCCGGAGCTTCAGCGAGCGCCCGAAGAGGCGGCGCATCTCCCGCCCGAGCGCCTCCACGCGCGGTCGCTCGGCCGGCGCCAGGGCAAGGCCTTCGCGGGAGGAGGCGGCCAGCCGGTGGTCCCGCGTGAAGGTGAGGGCACCCTCGGGGCACGCCTCGACGCACGCCGGGCAGAACAGGCACCGGCCCAGGTCCAGCGAGGGCGCCCCGGCGGCGGCGATGGCCCCCGTGGGGCAGGCGGCGGCGCAAGCGCGGCAGTCCGCCGGGCAGCGCGCGGCATCGAGGAGGGGCAGCCCGCGGAAGCCCGGGGGCAGCGCCGGCCCCTCCGGCGGGAAGGGCGTGGAGCGGGTCCCGTGGCGCAGGCGTGCCCTTAGCGTCCCGATCATCGGTCGTGCCCCGCGTAAGAGAGGTTAAAGCTCTTGTTGCACAGCGGGAAGTCCGAGATGGCCTGGCCGCGTAGCGCGAGGGCCAGCCCCATCCAGTTATGGAAGGAGGGGTCCACGAGCTGGAGTGCGGCGATCTTCCCGTCTGGGCCGGTGACGGCGGCGTGGACGATCTCGCCTCGCCAGCCCTCCACAGCCGCCGCGGCGAGCCTCGCGGGGCGTGGCGGGGCGGCGGGCCGGCTGCCCTCCCCGGCCGGCAGAGCGGGCAGGCACTCGGCGAGGAAGCGCAGCGACTCCTCCGCCTCGAGCCGCCGGACCATGGCACGCGCGTACACGTCGCCGGTCTGGAGGACCCGGGTGGAGACCTGGGCGAACCGGTAGTAACCCGCGGGAAAGTCCCGGCGCACGTCCAGGTCGCACCCCGAGGCCCGCGCCGCCACGCCCACCAGGCCGAGCGCCTCGGCCGTCTCCCGCTCCACGGCGCCGGTTCCCTCGAAGCGGGCCTCCACGGAAGCGGCGTCGAAGAGGAGGCCGGCGTACTCCCGGAAGGCGACCCCCAGCGGCTCCAAGGCGCGGGCGACTTCGTCGGTCGCGGCGCCGCCGAGGCCCGCGCGCACCCCGCCCGGCACCACCAGACCCCGCCCGAAGCGGCTCCCGCTCAGGGCCGCCGTCAGGTTGAGGAAGTCCCCCCGGAGACCGCCCAGGTACGAGGCGGCGGGGAGGAACCCCACGTCCCCCGCGAGGGCGCCGAGGTCACCCGCGTGGTTGGCAAGGCGCTCGAGCTCCAGCGCCACGGCGCGCATACCCTGACCCCGCGGTGCCGTAGACGCGCCGCCGAGCGCCTCCTCCACCATGGCCCAGCAAGTGGCGTGGCCAACGGCCGTGTCCCCCGCCAGCGACTCGACGAGCGCCAGCCTCTTGGCATAAGGAGCCTCCCGCAGGAGCCCCTCGAGGCCCCGGTGCTGGTACCCGAGCTGGATCTCGAGGTGGAGCACCTCCTC
>JAKAIJ010000056.1 GCA_021814355.1 Acidobacteriota bacterium | reverse complement strand
TGCGGGGCGGGCGCGACCTCTACGGGAGGCGGATCCGCTGCTTCTTCTTCCAGTTCCTCCGGCCGGAGAAAAAGTTCCCCTCGGTGGAGGCGCTCCAGGAGGCCATCCGCGGCGACGTGGAGGCGGCCCGGCGGTTCTTCGAGACCAACACCCTCCAGCGGTGGATGTTCTACTGATACCAACTGGACATCCGTGATGAAGGAATCGCCTTCGCGAGCGAAACGAGGGAAGGCGGCGTCCCGCGCGGGTCCGGCGATCGGATGCGGATAAGACGCGGGGGCACGCAGCGTCAAAGTCCTCGCAGCCGAGCGAAGGACGCCGGGGCGGCGCCGTCCCCGCAGGTCGAGTTCCCTGCGGTCCCCTCTCAGCCGCGGGCCCGCTCCAGAAGGAGCATCATCAGGTAGCTCAGAAGGACCCGCTTCTCCTCCTGCTCGGAGAGGGCCGAAAGCTTCTCGACCTCGAACTTGCCCTCGAAGAAGGCCGGCTTCTTCTTCATCCGCATCACCGCCGTGCCGTCGGGCCGCGAAGCGGCGTAGGCCGGGTGGAAGACGTACCCCGAGAACATGCCGACGAGGGGGATCTCGGTGAAGAGGGCGTCCAGGACCTTGACCCAGGGGTTCTCCTCCCGGATGATCATCACGGTCGTCTCGCCCTCCAGGATCTCGTAGTGGGCCCGCCAGAGGGAACGCATGCCCCTCCGCTTCACCGAACCGAGGTCCGCACCCTGCGCGTCGGCGAAATGGTACCGCGCCGAGATGTCGAAGACGCGGTCGGCGTTGATGGAGAAGAGGGGGGTTCCCTGTCCCTCGTCCGCGAAGACGGTGACCGCCTCCTTGAGCTTGAAGAGCTTCTGCTTGACGTAGGCGATCAAGTTCCCCTCCGCGTCCCTCACCGAGAACTGGGGCGCGAGGGCCACGAGCTTGAAGATCATGGTCAGCGGATACCGTATCGGGAATTTCATGGGCCCCTCCTCATGAAATGGCGGCGGGCCGGCCCGCCGCACGGACGCCTCATCCAGCGCTCCTCCTTCGGCCCCATAGGGGCTCTCCGGGCCTTCTCGGGGAATCGTACCGGGGAATTTCCCGGAGGGCAACCCTTTCCACTCCTTTCTGAAAAACGAGAGAGGGGCCGCCCGCGGGCGGCCCCTCCCCCGCCGGCGCGGCGGTCACCTGCTCGAGCCGGTGAGCTCCATCGTCATGCGGGTGGTCATGCTCTGGCCGCCGGCGCTCATGGTGGACTCCGTCTCCATCTTGACCATGCCCGCCACCGGCACATCCTTGCAGGTCCAGACCTTGGTTACGCTCTCCATGGGGGTAGGCGCCGCCATCACCATCTTCACCTTGGCCCAGGTGCAAGCGTAGGCGCGGCCACCCACGGTGACGGTTTCGGAGCCCGTGCCCATCGGGGTGACGGTGACCTTCGCGTTCGCGGGGAGCCCCGTCTTGTAGGGCTCGTAGGGCTGGTCAAAGGGGATCTTCACGTCGGTGGAGGTCTTCTTCCCCGTCACCGTCGTCTCGGTGCGCAGGGTCACCGAGGTGGCGTCCTTGGCCACCACCGATTGTTTCATCTTCATCTCCATGGTCTGGCCCATGACCTGGTTCTTCATCACGTACTCGGCCCACTGCCCCACGCTGGCGTTCCGGAGGGGATTGTCGCCGAAGGCCAGAACGCCCAGAACGGGCAGAAGGAGCGCCCCGAGCACCGCCGCCACACCGATCCGCATCGTCCGAGTCATGTCCGCTCCTCTCCGCAAGGGCCGCCCGTTCCGCCCGCAACCGCGGGCGGCGGCGGACGGCGAGTCCCGTCCGGGCGGAGGGGCGTCCCTCCCCCGCCTTTCACTCTACCAACGGAGGCGGCGTGATTCAATCACCGCCGGACCCCCTGCTCCTGCGCCTCCTTGTGATGCCGGCTCGCGTGGGGGAGAGGCTCCGAAATCGCCGCAAGCCCACGGCTCTGGGCGTCAGCCACGCGCCTTCTCGATCGCCTCGGCCACGGTGGCGCGCAGCTCGTGGATCTCCCGGGCCATGGCGTCGGCGCGCTTCTCGAGCTCCTCCAGCGCCTCGGCGACGATGGCGAGGCTGGTGGAAAACTCCCGCTCCGGGACGAGGGGCACCGCGGCCGAGCCCGCCAGCTGCGCCGGCGCCACCTCCTCCGTCTCCACGGTGTGGATCTCGGTGGGGATCTCCTCGGCGGGCGGCGCCACCTCGGCGATGGGCTCGAGCTCCGCCTCGGGGAGCGGCGCGGGGGCCTCCTCCTTTGCGGGCGCAGGGGCAGGCCCGGGGACCGCTTCCATCTCCATCTCGATGGTCGCCTCCTCCGGCGGGGCGGCAGGAGCGGGCGGCGGGGACGGCGGAGCCGCGGCGGGCCGGGCCGGGAGAGGCGGCGCGGCGACAACCGGCGGAGGCGCCGGAGGCGGCGCGCCCGCGGCGGCCATGGCTTTCTGCGGCCCCTTCAGCAGATCGTCCTGTTCGTGGAGCCGCCGAATCACCAGCTCGATGATCTTCTTCAGTGTCTCGTTCACCCCCTTGCCAACCGTGGCCACCGAGGGGAACGAGGGCACCTTGCGCCAGTTGAGCTGGGCCTCGAGCTCCTCGTGGGGCGCGACGCCGTTCAGGTCCTGTTTGTTGTACTGGAAGACCAGCGGGACGGTCTCCGGGTCGAGGCTGTTGAGCTGGAGGTTCTTCTTGAGGTTGTTGAGGCTCTCGACGTTGGCCTCCATCATCATGGCCTGCGAGTCGGCCACGAAGACCACGCCGTCGCTGCCGCGCAGCACCAGCCGGCGGGTGGCGTCGTAGAAGACCTGCCCGGGCACGGTGTAGAGCTGGACCCGCAGCTTCATCCCCCGGATGGTCCCGAGCTCCATGGGGAGGAAGTCGAAGAAAAGGGTGCGGTCGGTCTCGGTGGCGACCGTGAGCAGCTTACCCTTCTTCTCGGGCACCGCCTTGTCGTAGATGTACTCGAGGTTGGTCGTCTTCCCGCAGAGGCCGGGCCCGTAGTAGACGACCTTGATCGTGACTTCCTTCGTCGCTCGGTTGATCATGACCATGGCGGCGCTCCTCCAGCTCCTGGCACGTGAGTCTACTACCCTTCCGCCTCCGGCGTCCCCTCCTTGCGGACCCCGAGGGTCGCCAACCGCCGGTAGAGGTGGCGGCGCTCGATCTGAAGCTCCTCGGCGGTGCGGGACATGTTGCCGCCGTTGCGCTGGAGCGCCCGGCGGATGAACTCCCGTTCGAAGGCCTCTCGGGCCTCCTTCAGCGGTCCCTCCCAGGAGAGGCGGCGGGCCTCCTCCGCGGCCGCGGGGGCGGGGGCGCCGCGGCCCAGGCCGAGGTCCTCGGGCCGGACCTCGTCCCCCGGGGCCATGATGACGGCGCGCTCCATCAGGTTGCGCAGCTCCCGCACGTTGCCGGGCCAGGAGTAAGCGAGGAGCGCCTCCCGCGCGGCCGGCGAGAGCCGCTGGGGCGCGCGGCCGTATTTCGCGCCGAGGACCCGCAGGTAGTGCTCGGCGATGAGCGGCACGTCCTCGCGCCGCTCGCGCAGCGGCGGAACCCGCAGGGGGAGGACGTTCAGGCGGTAGTAGAGATCCTCCCGGAACCGCCCCGCGGCGATCTCCGCGGGGATGTCCTTGTTGGTGGCGGCGATGACGCGCACGTCCACCTTCACCGAGCCGGCGCCGCCCACGGGCTCGATGGTCTGCTCCTGGAGGGCTCGCAGGACCTTGGCCTGAGTGGTGAGGCTCATGTCCCCCACTTCGTCCAGGAAGAGGGTGCCGCCCGAGGCGAGCAGGAACTTTCCCTTCTTGTTCTCGATGGCTCCTGTGAAGGAGCCCTTCCGGTGGCCGAAGAGCTCGCTCTCGATGAGTTCGGTGGGGATGGCGGCGCAGTTTACCTCCACGAAGGGCTCCGAGGCGCGCAGGCTGTGACCGTGGATGAGCCGGGCGAAAAGCTCCTTGCCGGTGCCGTTCTCCCCGAAGATCAAGACCCGCCCCTCGGTGGGCGCCGCTCTCAGGGCCTGCTCCTTGAGCGTCCGGATGGCGGAGCTCTCCCCCACCAGCTCGGTCTCGGGAACCAACTGGTCCTTGAGGAGCCGGTTGCGCTCCTCCAGGCGGTGCTTGCGTAGCGCGTTCTGGACCGAGACCTCCACTCGGTCGAGGGAAAGAGGCTTCTCGATGAAGTCGAAGGCCCCCAGGCGGACCGCGCGCACCGCCGTGTCAATGTTGCCGTGGCCGGAGATCATGACGACCTCCTCGCCGCGGCCGGCCTTGCGCATCTCGTCGAGGACCTTGAGTCCGTCCATGCCCGGCAGCCACACGTCGAGCATGAGGACCTCGAAGTCCTGCGACTCCAGCAGCGCGAGCGCCTGCTCCCCCGTTTCGCAGAGAGCCACTTGGTGGCCCTCGTCCTCGAGGCAGCGCCGCAGCGTCTCGCGAATGGCCTCTTCGTCGTCCACGACCAGAACGCGGCCCTTAGCCACGATCAGCCCCCCTCGGGTCCCGGGTAGCTCCGACTTCCTTCACCGCTCGCTCCTCGCTCCACCTCGCCCTCAGAGGGGCAGTGTGATGACGAATCCCGCGCCGCCCTCGTACGCCTCGTCCACCCTGATGCTCCCGCCGTGCTCCTCCAGGACGCGGGCCACGATGGCCAGCCCGAGCCCCGTCCCCTTCCGCTTGGTGGAGTAGTAGGGCAGAAAGAGACGGGTGCGCGCCTCCTTCGGAACGCCGGGGCCCGTGTCGTGGAGGGTGAGCCGCGCCGTGCCGCCCACCTCCGCCAGGCTCACGCGGATGGTCCCGGCCATCTCCATCGCCTCGATGGCGTTCTCGAAAAGGTTCTTGAGCACCCGGTGCATCTGTTCCCAGTCGAACCGCACGGCGGGAAACTGGGCCGGCAGGTCGAGCTCGATGGCCACCTTGGTGTAGGCCGTCCGGTAGGTGGAGGCCGCGTCCTGGATGAGCGAGACCAGCGAGCCCGGCTTCAGGTGGGTCTCGGGGAGCCGGGCGAACCGGGAGAACTCGTTGACCATGGTCATCATCCCCTCGACCTCCCGCTCGATGGTCGTGGTGCCGTCGAGGACCGCCGCCTCGAGGTCGTCGGCGCGGTCGCGAACCTTCTTGCGGATGCGCTGGGCGGAGAGGCGGATGGGGGTGAGGGGGTTCTTGATCTCGTGGGCGAGCCGCCGCGCCACCTCCTGCCAGGCGGCGATGCGCTGGGCGCGGCTCAGGTCGGTGATGTCCTCCAGGATGACCAGCGACCCGAAGACCTCGCCCTCGGCCTCCCGCAGGGCGGTGGTGGAGACCGAGAGAATCCGCTGGCCGTTGCGCCCCGAGAGCGCCACCTCCCGGCTGGCGACGTCCCGCGACGGAGGGCCGGAGAGCACTTCCCGAAGGGCGCCCCACTCGGGCCGGGCGAGCAGGCGCTGGGGCGGGTCGCCCTTTTCCAGACCGAGCAGCTCCCGCGCCGTCGGATTCACCATCCGGACATCCCCCTCCGACCCGAAGGAAACCACGGCGATGGGCAGGGTCTCCATGAGCGTCTCGATGTACCGGCGGCGGCGCTCGGCGGACGCGCCGATCTGCTGGAGCTCCTCGTTGGAGCGCTCCAGCTGCCGCTGGCTGGTGTCGAGGTCGCGGATCATGCGGTTGAAGGAGCCCACCACCTGGCCGATCTCATCCCGCGCCTCGTATGGGATCTGATGGGAGAGGTTGCCCCGCGAGACCTCGCGGGTCCCCTCCAGGAGCAGCTGGAGCGGGATGCTGATCTCGCGCGAGAGGCGCGTGCCGATCCAGACCGCCGCGAAGGTGACCGCCAGCGTAAGGGCCAGGAAGGAGGAGATCATGGTGATCTCCACGTTCCGCCGTTGCGAGCGGGCCTTTAGGAACTCCTGGTTGTTCTCGGCGATGAAGCGCGCCTGCTCGAAGAGGTCCACCGGCAGGTAGGCTCCCACGGCCAGGGCCGTGCCGGAGTCGAGCGAGACGCCGCTCAGGACGGTGGGGCGCGGCGCCAGGTCTATCCAGCCCTTGAGCCCCTGGGGCTCAAAGCACTTGGCCACCTTGTAGGCGTCCGGGCCGGGGGCCTTCTCGGGGATGCCCACCAGGAGCCTCCCCGACCGGTCGAAGAGGAAGACGGCGTCGAGGCCGCCGTAGCCGTAGAGGTGGCGCGCGAGCGCAGGGCGGAGCTCCTCGGGGACCTGCCGGAGCTGGGCGGCGAGCGCCACGGCCTGGCGGTAGGTCTGGTCCCGCACCATGTCCATGGCCTGGTCCACCATCCGCTGGCCCGCCGAGCTGATGCCGTGGACCGGCAGCTGGAACCATCGGTCCACCGTGGACTCGAAGAGCTGGATGGCGCCCACGAAGAGCAGGAGCGACGGCGCGAGCCCCAGGAGAACGAAGGTGGTGAGCAGGCGGGTTCGGAAGCGGGCCCCCTCGCGCTGGCGACGCCACTCCAGGAACCCCTTGATGAGCTGGCGGAAGAGCACGAAGAGGAGCGTCAGGAGCAGAAGGACGTTCATGAGGGAGAGCGCGGTCAGCAGCGCCCCGCCGCCCTCCGCCGCGTCGGCCCGGACCTCGCGGCGGAGCAGCCAGAGACCCGCCACGCCGCCCATCAGACCCAGGGCGGCCGCAACGGTGGTCCAGGCCCGCCGCATTCCCGGCCGTCTCATGGCGTGTTCAGCTCCAGGCTCACCCAGGGCGTCTCCACGTCCCAGGGGATGATCCAGAGGGTGAAGCCCGAGAGGAGCCGCACCTTGGCGCGCACCGAATAGGTGGCGCTGGGCTCCATGTCCGCCACCCCCGTCACCGCCAGCCCCTCCACGCGGCCCGCCGCCGCGGCCATCTCCTCCCAGGAGCCCACCACGACGCGGCCGGTCTGCTGGCCGTCCACGAGGGTCTCCACGGTGTACTGCCGGGTGAGGTTGTCGAAGGTTACCCTGCGCTGGACCACCCTGCGCGCGAGGGTCTTGTTCTTCCAGGCGGTGCGGTGCTTCACCGCCTCCACCGTGAAGGTCAGCGTCACGGTCCGGGTGGAGGAGATGGCCTCCCTCAGGTCCTCCCGGTCGAAGGCCGCCCCCACCCCGAAGGAGACCACCAGCTTCTGGTTCTCGAACCCCGCCTTCAGCCCGCTCACGTAAGGTCCCGTGGCGCGCGCCGGCACGGCCCAGGCGGCGGCGAGAACGGCCAGGACGGCCAGGGCGGCGAGGGAGTGGAGAGAACGCGTCATAGGACGTTCGCCGCGGCCTCGGCCAGGTCGGAGCGCTCCCCGCGCGAGAGGGTCATGTGGCCCGCCAGGGGGGAGCTCTTCAGGCGCTCCACGACGTAGGTGAGGCCGTTCGACGAGGAGTCTATGTAGGGGTTGTCAATCTGGTAGGGGTCCCCCGTGAGGACGACCTTCGTGTGCTCGCCGGCCCGGGTGATGATGGTCTTGACCTCGTGGGGGGTGAGGTTCTGGGCCTCGTCCACGATCATGAACTGCTGAGGGATGGAGCGCCCCCGGATGTAGGTGAGCGCCTCGATCTGGAGGATGCGCTGCTCCACCAGCTCCTGGTAGGCGTCGTGGCCCCGGTTGCTGTAGGAGAGGTTCAGCAGGAGCTCGAGGTTGTCGAAGATGGGCTGCATCCAGGGTCGCAGCTTCTCCTCCAGCTCCCCTGGGAGGTAGCCGATGTCGCGGCCCATGGGGAAGATGGGCCGGGTCACGAGAAGGCGCTGGTAGACCTGCTGGTCCGAAACCTTGTGCAGGCCCGCCGCCAGAGCCAGCAGCGTCTTGCCCGTTCCCGCCTTGCCCACGAGGGTCACGAGCGGGACGCGTTCGTTGAGCAGGAGGTCCAGGGCGAAGCGCTGCTCGCGGTTGCGCGGCGTGATTCCCCAGATCGGCTTCAGGTCGTCGAGGGGCTGGAGGGTGTTGTCCGCCGCGTTGTGGCGGGCGAGCGCCGTGTGGGATGGGCTGGCCTCGTCCACGAGGAAGAGCATCTCGTTGGGTTGGACGCCCTCGATGTCGCACGGCGACGAGCGCTGCTGGTAGAGCCGGTCCACCGTGGCCCGGGGCACCGCCACCGTTCGCCACCCCGTGTAAAGCTCGTCGAGGACGACCTTGTCGGTCTCGTAGTCCTCGGCGGTGAGCCCCACGGCGTCGGCCTTCACCCGCAGGTTCGTGTCCTTGGTGACGAGGATCACCTCGGCGCCCCGCTTCTTGAGCGAGAGGGCCGCCCCGAGGATGAGGTTGTCGGCGCTGTCGCCGCGGATCGTGGGCGGCAGGAGGCCCTGTTCACGCTCGAGCACGACGCTCAGCGTGCCTCCCCCCTCCAGGCGGATCCCCCGGGAGAGCGGACCCTGCTGGCGGAGGGCGTCGAGCTCCCTCGAGACCTGGCGCGCGTTGCGCCCGAGGTCGGTGACCTCCCGCTTGAAGCGGTCCACCTCCTCGAGGACCCAGATGGGGATCACCACGTCGTTCTCCTCGAACCGGAAGAGGCTGCGGGGCTCGTGGAGCAGGACGTTCGTATCCAGGACGTAGGTGCGCGTCATGCGATCTCCTCGAGGGTGCGGAGCACGTCGCGGAGGCTGGAGGGGCGGTCGCCCGGGGCCTTCGAAAGGCAGCGGGCCAGAAGCCGGTCGAGGCTCGGCGGAACGCGGACCTTGGCCGAGAGGGGCGGCGCGCTCTCGCGCAGCTGCGCCATGAGGATGAGCGTGGGGTTCTCGCCGGTGAAGGCGTCCTCGCCCGCCAGAAGAAAGTAGGCCAGGAGGCCGAAGCTGTAGATGTCCGAGCGCGCGTCCAGGGGCAGCCCCTGGACCTGCTCGGGGGAGACGTACTTGGGGGAGCCCACGAAGTGGCCGTCCTGGGTGAGGTCCGCCCCCTCCTGGGCGTAGGCGATGCCGAAGTCCACCACCTTGGGCACTCCGGCGGGGGTGAGGATGACGTTCTGGGGTTTGAGGTCCCGGTGGACAATGCCGAGCCGGTGGGCCTCCTGGAGGCCCGACGCCACCCCCTTCAGGATCGCGATCTTCTCGCCTAGGGAGGCCCGGACCCCGTCCCCCTCGCGCACCCAGCGGCTGAGGGTGGGGCCCGGGATGTACTCCATGGTGAGGAAGGTGATGTCCCGCCAGCTCCCCAGGTCGAAGACGCGCACCACGTTGGGGTGGGTGATCTTGCGGGCCAGCTTGATCTCCATCAGGAAGCGGTTGCGCGCGAGTTGGGAGAGATCGGTCCGCGGCTTGAGGGTCTTGAGCGCCACGACCTCGTCCAGCTCGCGGTCCCGCACCCGGAAGACCTGGCCCATGCCGCCCTTGCCCAGCTCCTCGAGGATTTCGTAGCGCCCCGCCACCACGGCGCCCGTCGCGAGCTCGAGGGCGCGCAGGTCGCGCAGGACGGCGGACGCGTCGCGGTAGCGCCCCGCCGGCTCGGGGGCCATGAGCTTGGAAAGGATGTTCTTGAGGAGCTCGGGCACGGGCGCGGAGCGGATGAGCGGGAAGCGCCCAGAGCCGGTCCGCCCCTGAGCCTCGCCCGACCACTTGGGAACCTGATCGAAGAGGAGACGGTAGAGAACGGCGCCCACGGCGTAGAGGTCCGAGGAGGGCGACTGGTTCTCCCCCACGAGAACCTCCGGAGAGAGGTAGGGCAGGAGCGCCTCCTTGGCCGGCCCCTCGGGGATCTCGGTGAGGCGCCGGGCGGTCCCGAAGCCGCGCACCTTGACCCGGCCTTCGCCGTCCACCAGGAGGCTTTGGGGGGAGAGCTGGCGGTGGAGGACCTTGCGGCCGTGGGCCTCCTCCAGCGCCTCCAGGGTCTGGCGCGCGATGTCGAGGGCTTCGAAGAGGGAGGGGTGGTAGCCCTGGGCGAGGCGCCGCTCGAGGCTGTCGCCCTCGAACGCTTCGCAGACCACCACGAGGGAGGTCTCCTCCTCCTCCACGTCCCGCACCGAGAGGATGGCCGGGTGGGCGAGGCCGATGAGCGCCTTCACCGACTCGGCGTACCGCCGGACCATCCCCCGGTTGGCCCCGTGCAGGACGATGCGGTGCAGAAGGACCTTCACGCCGAGGCTCGTGTCTTCGCCCTCCCAAAGGGCGCCCGAGGCGTCCTCGAAGAGGGCCCGGCGCTCGAGGTAACGGCGTCCGGCGCGCGCCGCGGCGGCCGCGGGGATGGCCTTGAGACGGCTCGCCACGTCGGCGAAGTTCATGTCCCGGGCGAGGACCCTCTTGTAGGCGGCGGTGGCCTCCTCGGGACGGCCCAACGCCTCCAGGGCCCGGCCCCGGAGATAGTCTACCCAGGGGGAGGCCTCGGGGGGCGGCGCGCCGCGGCCTTCCATCAGGTCGAGGGTCACCTCCGGCTGGCCGAGCTCGAGAAAGGCCCGCGCCACCAACAGCGGCCCGCGGTGGGGGTCCTCGGGGGAGGGCGGGGAGGCCTGGAGCTTGCCGATGAGCTCCTGCGTGAGCGGCTCGTCCCCGCGGGCGAGGTCGAAGGCGTCCTCCCATTGGCCGCCCTCGAGAACCATCCGCATGGCCAGCGGCTTGTCGCCCCCCTTCCGGTAGCACTGGCCGGCGAGGGCGAACTGGTAGGCGGCGCGGAAGCAGTCCCCCGCCTTGTGGTACTCCCCCGCCTTGAAGTAGAGGTTGCCGGCGCGCTCCCAGTCCTCCGCGTCGCTGTAGAGGTCCGCCGCGGAGACCAGGTGGCCCGCCTTCTCCAGGACCTCGGCGGCCTGCTCCCGCTTGCCGGAGGCGATGAGCACCTCCGCGGCGCGCTCCGCGTCCCCCTGACCCGCCAGCACCTGGGCCCGCAGGTGCACGGGCGTCTCCTGGCTCTGGTCCGAGAGCGCGGCCACCTTCTCGCGGTTGCCCAGCCGCTCGTAGAGAACCATGGCGTTCTGGAAGCGCCGGGCGGCCTCCCAGCACCGGGCGGCGGCGTGGAGGTCGCCCAGCTCCTCGTAGAGCTGGGCCGCCCGCTCGGGCGATTGCCCCTCCTCGAAGAGCGAGGCGGCCTGGAGCTTCTTCGCGTGCCACTCTTCGGTCTCGTGGGAGAGCAGGACGTCCTCCGCGGGGAACTGGCGCAGGGCCCGCTCCATCATGAGCATGGCCTTGCCCACCTGCCCCCCCTTCCGCAGGAGAACCGCGGCCTCCCAGAACCGGCCGGCCTGCTCCCAGAAGGAGGCGGCGAGGAGCGGGTTGTCGCCCCGCTCGGCGAGGCTGGCGGCCCGGGTCATGTCCCCCGCGTCGGCGCAGAGCTGGGCGGCCTTCCCGAAGGCCTTGTGCCCGCACAGGATGCGCACCGCGGAGTCGCGGTCGCCCCCCCGCAGGTAGAGCTCCACGGCCTTCACGCCGTCCCCCAGCTCCTCCTGGACCCGCGCGGCGGCGAGGTGGTCCCCCGCCTTGAGGTACATCTGGAGCGCCTTGTCGAGCTTTCCCCCCGCCTTGTAGAGGTCTCCCGCGCGCAGGTAGTCTCCGCGGAAGTAGGCCTTCCAGGCATCGCTGCGGAAGTTGGACAAGCGGCCTCCGACCTTGTCCAATCTAGCATCGGACCGAGGGTGTGTCAATTCGGTCCCACCATACTCTGGGCCGTACCGCGGACGCTGGGCGCGGTATACTCACGCCGTGACGAAACTGTGGAACGGCCGCCCCGTCTATTCGGTCTCGGAGTTGGTGGAGACGCTCTCCCGGGAGCTGGAGGCCGCCTTTCCCGACGTCTGGGTGGAGGGCGAGGTCTCGGGCTACAAGCGGGCCACCTCGGGCCACCTCTACTTCACGCTGAAGGACGCCGCGGCGGGACTCAAGACCGTCCTGTTCCGGACCCACGCGGCCCGTCTGCCCTTCGAGCCCGAGAACGGCACGCGGGTGCTCGCCCGGGGACGGCTGGGGATCTACGCCGCTTCGGGCGACCTCCAGCTCTACGCCACGGCGCTGGAGCCCTCGGGGATCGGCGCCCTCCAGATGGCGTTCGAGCAGGCCAAGAGGCGGCTGGTGGCGGAGGGCCTAACGGACGCCGCGCGCCGCAGGCCCCTCCCTCCCTTCCCCGCCCGGGTGGCGGTGGTGACCTCCCTCCAGGGAGCCGCCCTGCGGGACGTCCTCTCGGTCCTGAGGCGCCGGCGGGCGGGCTTCGAGGTGCTCCTGTGCCCCGCCCCGGTGCAGGGGACCGAGGCGCCCGCGGCCCTGCGCGCGGCGCTGGAGCGCGCGGCCCGCGCGCCGGGGGTCGAGGTGGTCCTGCTCACGCGGGGGGGCGGCTCGGCGGAGGACCTGCGGGCCTTCAACGACGAGACCTTGGCCCGGGCCGTGGCCGCCTGCCCCGTGCCCGTCGTCTCGGCGGTGGGCCACGAGGTGGACACGGTCCTCACGGACCTCACCGCCGACCTGCGGGCCCCCACGCCGTCGGTGGCCGCCGAGCTGCTGACGGCGCCTCGGGAGTCGGCGTCGCTGCGGGCCCGGGACGCGGCGCAGCGGCTCCGCTTCCAGCTCCAGAGCCGGCTCTTCGTCCTGGACGAGCGGCTCGACCGGGCCCGGGCCGAACGACTGCCCGCCCTCGCCGCCCGCCGGGTGGAGGAGCTCGCCGGCCGCTGGGAGCGGGCCGACGCCCTCCTTCGGCGGGCCGTCGCGGCGCGCCTCGAGCGGGGGGCGCAGCGCCTCGGCCTCTGCCGGCGCTCCCTCGGACCCGAGGGCC
>JAKAIJ010000295.1 GCA_021814355.1 Acidobacteriota bacterium | reverse complement strand
TGGCGGGCGTGGTGGCGCTCTCGAGCGCGGCCTGGGTGGGCGCCCACGCCGCGGGGGTCGCCCGGGGGCCCGTGGCCCGGGCCGTGACGCCCGCGGGGGCCTACTGGTCGCGCGGCGTGGAGGAGGCGCGGGCGCTCGAATCGGAGGTGGCCGCGGTGGCGGCGCGGGTCGCGGAGGGGAAACCCCTCTTCTGCCGCGGATTCGTCCCGCTGTTCAACTTCCTGACGCGGCGTCCCCCGCCGTCGCGGTTCAACTACCTGGGCTACCCCGCTTACCACACGGAATCTCAGAGGAACGAGGTGGTGTCGCTCCTGGAGCGGACGCCGGAGTGCCGCGTGCTCGCGGTGCTCCCGCTCGAGAAGGGCAACGCCTTCGACGACTTCCTGCTGGCGCATTACCGCCCCCTGTGGAACGATGGGCGGGTGGTGCTCCTCGGGCGGGTGGTTCAGGAGCCCGAGGTCCCGGACGCGGCGGAGGGTCGCGTTGGCACGTGAGCACGGCGCGGCGATGAACCCGTGGCGAGAGACGACGGCCTGGCTCCTGCTCGGCGGCGCCGCCCTCGTCTACTTCGTCTCCGACCTCCCGTTCGACTTCGAGCTCGGGGACGAGGGGGTGGCCCTCATGGGAGCCTGGCGTCTGACGCAGGGCCAGGTCCCGCACCGGGACTTCTTCGAAATCATTCCGCCCGTCTCCTTTCTTCCCACCGCCGGCGCCTTTGCGCTGCTGGGTGCGAACCTCTTCGTCTCGCGCCTGCTGGTCCTGCTCTACGCGATCCTGCTGCCGCTCGCCGTGGAGCGGCTCCTGCGCCGGATGGAGGTCGGCGCCCCCGCGAGGATGGCGGCGGTCCTCTGGCTGGTGCCCTTCGGCGCGACCTTCTGGCCCATGCCCAGCCACCACTGGGTCGTGGACCTCCTCCAGCTCGCGGCCCTCGAGCGGCTCCTGGCGGGCGCCGAGGGGAAGAGCGCGGCCGCGCCCGGGCTCCTCGCCGGCCTCGCCTCGGGGCTCGCCTGCTTCACCCTCCAGGACCAGGGCGCCTACCTCCTTGCGGGGTTGACGGCGCTCTTCTTCCCCTGGCTGCCCGACCGCCGCAGGGCCGCGAGGCTCTTCGGCTGGTGGGCCCTCGGCGGGACCGCGGCGGCGGCCCTCGTGCTGGGCTGGCTCCTTTCGGCGGGGGCGTCGCCCGCCGAGCTCTGGCGTCAGTGGGTGGTCTTCCCCATGGGCCACTACCGGAGCATCTCAGAAAACCGGGGCGGGCTCGGCCTGGGCTGGGAGGTCTATGGAGAGAAGGGGATCGGCGAGGCGTTCCGCTCCCATCCCATCTATCTCACCACGCTTGCCGCCTGCCAGGGTCTCCTGTCGGCGGCGCCGCTCCTTCTCGCAGGCCTGGCCGTCTCTTTCTGGAAGAACCGGGGGCAGCGGGCGCGGGTGGGCCTCTTGGCGGCCGCGGGGCTCGCCTTCTACGCGACCTGCGCCCACCGGTGGGCCACCCTCAACCTCGTCTGGGCGCTCCCCGCCGGGGTCGCCGCCGCCGCCTGGCTGGTCCACGGGGGCCTCGGCGCGGAGAGGAGGTGGGTGCGCCGCACCGCGGCCGGAACGCTCGCGGTTGCCTCCCTGGCGGTGGGCCTCTTCACCCTCGACAACCTCTACACCCTGGTCGCCGAGCGGAGCTACACCGTCCGGGGCCCCGGCGGTGCGCTCAGGACCCTGGACCCGATGGAGGCCGCGTCGCTCCAGGAGACCTTGAACGCCATAGAGCGGGAGGTGCCCCGGGGAGAGCCGCTCTTCTGCTACGGCTACGTTCCGCTGGTGAACTTCCTCGCCCTGCGGCCCAGCCCCACCCGGTATCAGTTCTTTCTCTACCCCGTCTACCACACCTACGACCAGTACCAGGAGGTCCTCGCGTCGCTGGAGCGGCGGTCCAAGGCGTATATCCTCCTGCCCATGCCGCTGATGCCCGAGAACGCCTTCCACGCCTGGACGAAGCAGAACTGCCGCAGGCTCTGGGGCAGCCCCCGGATGGCGCTCTACGTCCGGGAGCCGGAAGGAGGGGACCGTGGCCGTCCCTGAGGCCGGGGCGTCGTTGGGAAGGCCGCGAGGTCTCGCGGCCCCGCTGCTGTTCGGCGCCTTCGCCCTCTTCGGCCTCTGGTTCGCCTGGCGGACGTGGGACGGCGGGGTGGACGCGGGGGACGAGGGGATCGCCGCGGTGGACGCCTGGCGGCTCCTAAGGGGCGAGGTCCCCCACGCGGACTTCTTCGAGATCGTGCCCCCCGTCTCGTTTCTGCCCACAGCCCTGGCGTTCCGCCTCTTCGGCGCCACGGTGGCTGCGGAACGCGGACTCTCCCTGCTCTACGCCCTCCTGCTCGCAGTGGGCTGCGAGCGCCTACTGGCGCGCTTCACGAAAGATCTTACGGCGCGGGCGCTGGTCGTGGCGTTCCTCGTCCCCTTCGGGGTGCTCAACTGGCCGATGCCGAGCCACCACTGGGCCGCCACGCTGCTCCAGGTCTACGCCCTGCTGGCGCTCCACGCGGCCCTGCGCGGGCCCCGTCCGCTTGCCTGGAGCGCCGCCGCCGGAGCGCTGGCGGGGTGGGCCGGCCTGAGCCTCCAGGACCAGGGGGCGCTCTTCGCGCTCCTCGTCCCACTGCTGGGGTTCCCCTGGGTGGCGGAGGCCGCGCGGCGGCGGCGCCTTCTCGCCGGGTGGCTCCTGGGCCTGGCGAGCGCCGCGGCGCCCGTCCTGCTCTGGCTGCTGTCCCGCGTTCCTCCTGGCGAGCTCCTG
>JAKAIJ010000294.1 GCA_021814355.1 Acidobacteriota bacterium | reverse complement strand
TTGTCCCATTGCATTCTGGGTCAGCGCGCGAGTTCCGCGGACCAGTCCCCGTCCGCCATGCGCAGGACGCGTGGGCGGCGGGCAAAGGCCTCCACGAGCAAGGCGCCGTCGCGGTCGGTGCGGAAGCAGAGCGCCCCCGCGGCGCGATACCGCGCCTCCACCTCCGGGTCGGGGTGGCCGTAGCGGTTCCACCGGCCTACGCTGAAGAAGGCCAGCCTCGGCCGCAGCGCCGCCACGAGCTCGGGGGCGCTGGAGGTCCGCGAGCCGTGGTGGGGAACGAGAAGCCCGGCCAGGGGCCCCGCCGTCCCCGACGCCAGCAGCGTCCGCTCCCCCGTCGCCTCCAGGTCCCCCGTGAAGCCGTAGCGGCCCCCGCCGATGCGGACCTGGGCGGCGAGGCTCCGGTCGTTCTCTCCGCAGAACGCATCCAAGCGGCCCGGGTGCCAGACCTCCCAGTCGAGGCCGCCCGCCCGGAACCGCTGGCCCCGCGAGAGGGGAACGAGCCGGACCCCGCGGCTCCGGCAGAGGGCGGCGAGGGCCACCGGACGGCGGGCCACCGGAGGGTCCGCCGCCGGATAGGCCAGAAAACCCACGGGGAGGTCCGCCACCAAGTCGGCGAGCCCGCCCGAGTGGTCCGCGTCCCAGTGCGTAAGCACCACGCCGTCCACCCGATCGAGGCCGGCCTCCGCAAGGAACGGCTCCACCACCGTCCGGGCGGAGGTGGGTCCTCGGTAGTTCCCGTTCCCGCAGTCCACGAGCACGCAAGACCCTTCGCCGAGCACCGCCTGGCAGGAGGCCTGGCCCACGTCCAACACCGCGAGGCAGCCGGGCCGGGGGCGGTCCCAGGGACGAGGGCAGGCCCACGCCCCCATCGCTACCGCCGCCATTCCCACCCAGCCGGCGAGGGCCCGGCGGCCCGGCAGGAGCGTGAGGGTGAGCGCCGCGCCGTAGAGGACCAGCCACCCGCCCCAGGGCCTCGGCAAAAACACCAGCCCCCACCCCTCCCGGCCCAGCAGGTCCGGAAGCCAGAGGAAGGCCTTCGCCCCCAGCGCGAGCAGGGCGCCAAGGAGCGTCCGGACCCCGGGGAGGAAGGCCGCGCCCGCAAGGTACGGAAGCCCGGCGCCCAGCACCAGAAAGAGGGGCAGGGAGGCGAGGGGCGTGGCGAGGACGCCCGCCCAGGCAATCCGGTGGAAGGTCCAGGCGAGGAAGGGCAGGGTGAAGAGCTGCGCGGCGGCGCCCATCCAGAAGAGGCGCGCGACGGGCTCCGCCCAGCCTCCCTGGGGCAGGAACCGCGGGTAGCGGGGACCGAGCAGGAGGATCCCGAGGACGGCGGCGAAGGTGAGCTGAAACCCAGTATCCAGGATCCAGAGCGGGTCCCACAGCAGGAGCCCCGCCAACGCGAGGGTCCAGCCCGCGAGCCCCGGCTGGGGGCGGTCCAGGAGGCGGGCCAGGAGGAAGAGGGCCGCCATGAGCACCGCCCGGCCGAGGGAGGGCACGGGGCCCACGAGCAGCCCGAAGAAGGCCACGATGCCCAGGGAAGCCGCATCCCGCGCCGCCGGGTGGAGGCCCGTGAGGTGCGCCGCCGCGGAGAAGAGGAGGAGCAGCATGGCCACGTTCATCCCCGAGAGCGCAACGAGGTGGAAGAGCCCCGAGCGCCCGAGGTGCTCCTGGTCGGCGGGCTCCAGCCGCCCGCGGTCTCCCAGGAGGAGCGCCAGGACGAGCCCCGCCTGGTCGCCCGCGTCCCGCGCGATGGCCCCGCGCAGCGCCCGCCGGTAGCGGGCCGCGAGCGCGTAGGCGGGGGGCTCTCCGACCTTCACCAGCGCCGGGTCGCGGCAGACGGCCGTGAGCGACACGCCGCCGCGGGCCAGCCGCTCGCGCAGGTCGAACTGGCCGGGATTGGCGAGGGGCCTGGGGAGCGCCACCAGCAGGCTGGCCTCCAGCGGGCTCCCCTCGGCGGGCGGCGGGACCGGGAGGACGGCCCTCAACCGCGAGCCGTCGGCGCGCCACCGGCCGCGCTCCTCGAAGGAGCCGACGGCCATCACCACCCGGCTCCCCTCGGGCGCCGACTCGGACGCCGTCACGGTGCCGCGCACCCAAAAAGCGGGGGGCACAGCCGCGGCGCGGACCGACTCGCGGAGCGGCCCCTGCACGGGCTCGGCGATCCGCAGATTGCCGGCCGCGAGGCCCGCGGCCCCCAGCGCCACCGCCAGCGCGGCGGTCCTCAGGCGCGTGCGCCAGCCCAAGGCCGCCAGCGCCGCGGCGGCGAAGAGGAGCCACGGCGCCGCCCGCAGCCCGGGCGAGAGCGCCAGGCCGGCGGCGAGGGGAAGGAAGGGACGGAGGGGACTTCCTAGGCGAGGCCGCATGCGGCGAGGGCGGCCTCGTACCGCCTGCGGTCCGCCGCGGACATGTGGGTCAGGGCCACGCCGAGCCCATACCCCGAGGGCGTCAGGGGCTCGCAGCGCGTGACCCGGGCGCGGCAGTGGATCCGGCAGCCGGCGCCTTCCTCCGCCGGAAGGTCCAGGTCCAGCGCGACGGAGCTGTTGTGGTCCACGGGGTAGGAGGAGACGAGGTAGAACCCTCCGTGGGCGAGGTTTTCGCCCTTCAGGGGGAAGCTCATCCGGTGGAGGGTGCACCGCCCCTCGAAGACCTCGCGGCGACGCTCCCAGGCGCGGCGCTCCTTCGAGTAGAGCTCCACGCGATTCTTGCCCACGGACTTGGCGTGGTACATGGCCGAGTCGGCGGCGGCGAGCAGGTCCTCGGGACGCTCCGCGTCCACCGGGAAGCAGGCCACGC
>JAKAIJ010000055.1 GCA_021814355.1 Acidobacteriota bacterium | reverse complement strand
GCGGCCGGCGCGGACTGGACCGCCCTCGACCGCCGCGGCCTCACGCCGCTCCAGGAGGCCCGCCCCATTCTGGTCCGCCGCCGGCCTCCTGCGCCGCTGGGCCGCCCGGCCCAGGCGCCGTTAGCGGCGTGTCCGAGGGTCACGGGGCGTGCCACGCTGGCCTGCGTTGACGGTCCGGGGGAAGCCCTCTATAATCACCCGCTTGAGGAGGTCTTATGACCTACGTCCTCGCCGACACCGGCATCGCCGAACTCCTGGGTCACTCGGGTTGGGTCGCCAAGGGGGTCCTCGTCGTCCTGCTCTTCTTCTCGCTCGTCTCCTGGAGCGTCATCATTGACCGGGTGCTTAACTACTCCAGGCAGATGAGGCGGGCGCGGGCGTTCTACGAGAAGCTGCGGACGGCCACCAAGGTCACCGACATCCTGCTGGTGGCCAAGAATACCCTGGACAACCCGCTCAAGGAGATGTTCCTCGAGACCTACAAGGAGCTCCACGACCAGGTGCGTGACCAGGCGGGGAACCCCGGCGCCTCCATGGTGGCCGCGGGCGGAGAGACCCGCCCTCAGGTCCGCCACACGGAGAACCTCGAGCGCACCCTCCAGCGCGTCATGCGCGACCAGACCACCCACCTCGAGTCGGGGCTCGCGTTCCTCGCCACCACCGCCTCCGCCACTCCCTTCGTGGGTCTCTTCGGCACGGTCTGGGGCATCATGGAGGCCTTCCGCGCCATCGGCGTCTCGGGCAGCGCCACCCTCGCCTCGGTGGCCCCGGGCATCTCCGAGGCCCTCATCACCACCGCCGCGGGCCTCTTCGCCGCCATTCCCGCGCTCATCGGCTACAACCTGCTGGGCCGCAAGATCAAGGCCTTCAACGCCTACATGGAACAGTTCGCCCTGGACCTTATCAACTTCCTGATGAACCGCTTTGCCTGAGACGGAACGCTGGTTTGCCCTTCGGGGCCTTCCCGCCCGGCGCTCGGCCGGGCCAAGCCCGCCGCGGAGGGCCGGTTTCGCAGGCAAGCCCGCGGCTCCGCTCCCTCCCCACTACAAAAAAGAAGACCCTAATTGAAAAAGCCACTGGCGGTGGCCCTCGACGCGCTGGTGAACGCCCGGGGCAGCGCCTTTCTCCACACCGATCCCCTGCGCTTCCCCCGCCGCTACATCGCCCCGCACGACCGCGAGGCCGTGGCGCTCCTTGCGGCGCTCTTCGCCTACGGCAACGTGAAGGCCATGGGCGACTTCCTGGAGCGGCTCCTCTCCCCCCTGGGCGCCCACCCCGCGGCGGCCCTCGCCTCGGGTCGCCTCCCCGCTGAACCACCGCCCTACCGGTTCCAGCGCGGGGAGGACGTCCGCGCCCTCCTGGCCGGCGTGGGCAGGACGCTGAGGCGCCACGGCACGCTGGAAGCCTGCTTCGAGTCGGTCCGGGGGGAGCCCGAGGAGCGGCTGGAGGCCTTCGCCCGCGCCCTGCGCGGCGCCTGCCGCCGGGCCAGCCCGGGGCTCGATCACCTCCTGCCGCTGCCCTCGGCGGGCTCCGCGTGCAAGAGGTGGCGGATGTTCCTGCGCTGGGTGGTGAGGCCCGACGACGGGCTCGACCTGGGCCTCTGGACCTGCCTCACCCCCGCCCAGCTCCTCATCCCCGTGGACGTCCATGTGGCCCGGCTCGCGCGGGCCCTGGGGCTCACGCGGCGCGCCACGCCCGACGCCCGCTTCGCGGCGGAGGCGACCGCCGCCCTCGCCCGCTTCTGCCCCACCGACCCCACCCGCTACGACTTCGCCCTCGCCCGCCTCGGAATCGCCAAGGAGTGCCGCGGCCGCCGGGTCGAGCGCCTCTGCCGCGCCTGCTCCCTGAGACCCCACTGCGCGCTGGCAGGCCGCTGAGGGGAAACGCGGGGCAAAGGGCGGGCGGACCGCCCGGCAGAGGGAAAAGCTCTCGCGGTAAATCCAGCGCCGCCGCCTTGCTCCCGCGGCCCCCGCGGCGGTATCCTGAAAGCCAGGAGGCTGGGTTGGCGCGACACGGCGACGACGAGGCGAGGGACGAGACCGCGGGCGACCCCGCCTCCCCGGCCGCCGAGATTCCACCCCTTACGCTGGGCCGGGAGATCGTGATCATCCTGGTCTTCACCGCCGCCCTTTTGACCCTGCTCTCGCTCCTGAGCTACCACCCCTACGACGCGGGCCTCCTCTCCCAGGGCACCCTCACGGTCCGCCCCGACAACTGGGTCGGCTACCTGGGCTCCTTCTGGGCCGACCTCCTGGTCCACCTGCTCGGCCTCTCGGCCCTCTGGGTCCCTTGCCTGCTGGCCCGCGCGGGCCACCTGCTCTTCTGCCAGCAACCGCTGCTCACGCCCCGCAGGCTCCTGGTCTGGACCTCGCTCCTCTTCAGCCAGGCCACCCTCTTTCAGCTCGCCTTCGCCAACGTGGACCTGGGGCTCTACGGCCAGAGCGCCTCCACCGCGCTGGGCGGCATCGCGGGCATCGTCCTCGGGACGCTCCTCTCCAGCCTGGCGGGCACCCCCGGGGCACTGGTCGTCGTGCCGCTCTGGGTCATCGTCACCTTCATGCTTCTCTTCCGGGTCTCCTTCTTCGGCCTCCTCGCCCGCGCCGTCTCCCCCGCGAAGAACTGGTGGGACGGGCTCAAGCTCCGCCGCGAGCGCCAGAAGCAGACCGAGGCCCGCGAGGAGGCCCGCATCCAGGTGAGGCGGCGCCAGAAAGAGCGCCTCATCAAGGAGGAGGAGGTCCGCGAGAGGGCGGACCCCGCCGTGACCCGCCGGCGCGACAAGACCCCGGCCCTGCCGCTGGAGGTCTCCCCCGCGGCCGGCAGGTATAAGCTCCCCACGACCGATCTGCTCGAGCCGCCGAAGCCGCGCCTTGCCGTGGACGAGAAGTCCCTGCTGGCGCGCGCCCGGCAGGTGGAGGAGCGGCTCAAGGAGTTTGACGTGGCGGGCGAGGTGGTGGAGATCCACCCCGGCCCCGTCGTCACCATCTTCGAGTACCGGCCCGCGCCCGGCATCAAGTACAACCGCGTCATCGGCTTCGCCGAGGACCTGGCGCTCACCTTGAGGGTGGACCACGTCCGCATTGACCGCATTCCGGGCAAGTCCTCCATCGGCATCGAGGTGCCCAACAAGGAGCGCGAGCTCATCTCCTTCCGCGAGCTGGTGGAGTCCGACGCCTACCACCAGGCCCCCGGCAAGCTCCCCCTCGCCATGGGCAAGACCGTGGACGGGGAGCCCTGCGTGACCATCCTCGACCACATGCCCCACCTGCTCGTGGCCGGTACCACGGGGTCCGGTAAGAGCGTGGGTATCAACGCCTTGCTCCACAGCATCCTCTTCCGCGCCACGCCCGACGAGGTGAAGCTCATCCTGATTGACCCCAAGCAGGTGGAGCTCAAGATCTACGAGGGCATCCCCCACCTGCTCGTTCCCGTGGTCACGGACGTGAAGAAGGCCGCCAACGCGCTCAATTGGGCCGTGCGCGAGATGACCGAGCGGTACAAGCTGCTCGCCGCCGCGCAGGTGCGCAGCATTGACCAGTACAACCAGTTCGTGAGGACCCTCACCCCCAGCGGGGACGAGGGCGAGCTGGCTCTCACCCGCCCCCTGCCCTACGTCGTCATCGTCATTGACGAGCTCTACGACTTGATGGCGGTCATGGCCAAGGAGGTGGAGACCGCCATCGCGCGGCTCAGCGCCATGGCCCGCGCCGTGGGCATCCACCTCATCCTCGCCACCCAGCGCCCCAGCCGCGACGTCATCACGGGCGTCATCAAGAGCAACCTCCCCTCGCGGCTCGCCTTCCAGGTGCGCGAGAAGCTCGAAAGCCGGCTCATCCTCGACCAGAACGGCGCCGAGCTGCTCGAGGGCAAGGGCGACATGCTCTACCTGCCGTCGGGCTCGGGCCGCCTCATCCGCGTCCACGGGGGATTCCTCTCCACCGTGGAGACCCAGCGGGTCATCCACTTCCTCCAGCGCCAGGGCTCGCCGGTCTTCGACACGCAGGTCCTCAAGGAGTCCGCGCAGCCCGGCGAGGGCGGCGAAGTCCCCGGCGACGGCGGCGGCGAGGAGGATCCGCTCTATCAGGACGCGGTCTCCCTCGTGGTGCGCACCGGCGCCGCCTCGGCCAGCAACCTCCAGCGCAAGATGCGCATCGGCTACGCCCGGGCGGCGCGTCTCCTGGACGTGATGGAGCACCGGGGCGTCGTGGGTCCCGCCGACGGCGCGAAGCCCCGGGAGATTCTTGTGCGGCCAGAGGAGTTGGAGTAGGCCGCGGCGGACGCCCGCAAAGCGAGGGGACGGCCGAGAAACGGCGGGGCGGGGAACTCACGACGGGCGTCGCCGAGCGAAAGCGAAAGGGCCGGGATCGCTCCCGGCCCTCTTCGCGTCCCGTCGGGACGGCTACGGGCAGGCGCCCGAGCTGTTCACGACCCGGGGTCCCGCCGTGGCGTTGCCGGCCGGCCCCTCGCCCGAGGCGTTGGACGCGGTCACGACGTACCAGTAGAACCGCCCCGCCACCGCGGAGGGGTCCTCCGTCAGCGTGGCCGTGGTCAGCGCGGTCCCCGTGTACTTGAGGCAGGAGTCCACCTGGGTGTCCAGCAGCTTCGACAGGTCGGCCTGGACGCCGCGGTAGAGGTTGTAGCTTGTCGCCCCCGAGACCGCCTGCCAGGCGTGGGTGACCTTGTCGGTCCAGTTCTGTGAGGTGGCCGGCGTTCCCCCCGGCGACGTCTCGCCGGGGGTGCAGGAGGCGAGGGTCGTCTGGGTCGAGCAGGTGCCGTTGGCGGAGGAGCCACAGACCGAGTTCGCCACCACGTAGTACGAGTATTGGGTCCCGCCCGTGAGCCCCGTGTCGTTGTAGGTGAGCCCGGACACCGGCGTCGCGGTGATCTTCACGGCGCCCGTGCAGGCGGCCCCCGCGGCGCGGTAGACGTCGTAGGTCGCCGCCCCGCCGGCCGCCGCCCAGTTGACGGTGAGGGTGGTGCACGCCACGTTGGCGAAGGAGGGCGCCGCGGGGGCGTTGGGCAGGATCTTGAAGCTGGCGATCTGGGTCGCCCAGTTGGTCGCCGGGCGGTACTCGTGGGTGAACCAGAAGGTGCAGTCGTCGCTCGGGTCCAGCGACATGGTGGGGTAATCGCCCCACCGGCCCGAGGTCTCCACCGCGGCGCCGAGGATGATGTTGCTCTCGCCCTGGGTCATGACCCCGGTGGTGTCGGAGGCGAGGCGCCCCGAGTACTTGATGGAGGCGTAGATGTAGGGCGTCACGGTCTGGGTCACGTTGAACCCCAGCCCGATGGAGCCCGCCTTGTTGATGGCGATGGAGCCCTCGAGGTGGTGCTTGGTGTTCCCCCCGTCGCCGTAGGTCCCCTCCTGGTAGAGGGCCCAGTTGCCCGAGCCCGGCGGCGTCCGGCGCAGCTCGAACCAGCGGACGCCGGAGTCCACGACGGTCCCCGTGCGCGCCGGATCAATGTTGGTGGCGAAGTCGCCGACGATGGCCTCGTGGTCGCCGAAGTTCATGTAGTTGGACCGGTTGAGGATCACCTCGCGGATCGGGTCGAGGCGGGCCGTGGTGGAGGTGGGTTGGGGAACGGTGGCGAAGGTGGAGTAGTCGCGGAACCAGGAGTTGAACTCGGAGATGTTGATTCGCGGGAGCGTCGTGAAGACCGAGCTCGCCGGGGTCGTCCAGTTCACCGCAACCGAGTAGATGTCAATGAAGTCCTTGGTGCCGTCCGCGCCGGCGCCCGCGTGGGCCTCGTCGTCGTTGTGGCGCACCGCGATGAAGGGGGCTCCCGCGGGGGCCGCCGTGGGCCCCGTGAAGTCCACGGGGGTGAGCGCCTGGAAGCCGTAGCCCGCGAGCGGGGTCGCCCGGAAGGTCTGCTGGGCGCGTGCGGTGGTGCCGTTCAGCATGTTCTGGCGGTCGAGGACGTAGACCGGCGGGTTGCCCTCGTTCGCCGTGCAGTAGTAGCCGTCCCACCAGACCGCGCAGTGGGGGTAGTCGGGGAAGGAGGCCTGGACGAAGGAGTAGTTCCACCAGCCGCCGGCGACCGGGTCCGCCGTCTTGGAGATATGGACGCAGAGGCCCCTTCCCGCGGTGGTGGTGAACTCCAGGAGGAACCAGCGGTCCGCCAGCCGGTCGTAGAGGACGATGGGGTCGCCGTAGGTGTTGTTGCAGGGGCTCGTCCCGCCCAGCGACTTCATGGAGAAGGAGGCCCCGATCTTGGCGCCCGTCTTGTCGTAGATCTGCACCGCCGAGCCCGCCGAGCTGTTGATCGCCTGGATATAGTGGTTGGGGCCCACGTCGCCGGCCACGTCGGGCGGGGCCAGGTTGGTGTAGCCCTGGCCCGCGACGTTCACGACGGGCGCGGTGATGGCCATGGGACCCGCCAGGGCCCGGTCGCGCTGGGCGTCGTACTCCGCCTGCTTGGCCACGAGCGGGTCGCACTGGACGTCCAGCCAGAAGGGCGCGTGGGCCAGTGCCTGGCTCGGGTCGGCGTAGAAGCGGCGCGGGATCTCGATGATCGGGTCCCCCGGCTTCCAGACGGGCGCCGGCGGCAGGTCCCGGATGTCGCCGTCCCAGGAGGAGGGCGTCACGGGGGCGCCGACCCACTCGGGGCCGACGGAGCTCCCCGGCTCGCCGGCCACGGGCTCAGCCGCGGCGGCCGCGGGGCCGGCCAGCAGGACGGCCGGCAGGAGCACCAGGAGGAAGAGGAAGCGGGGAACAGGCAGGCGGGTATTCACGGCGGTCTCCTTATCATTCACCATCTGTATCCGGGACGGGGCTCTCGGGCCGGCCAGGCGCGACCCTGTGCGGGCCCGGATCTTCCATCTGGAGTATCTGGACGTTCCCCCGCCGGGTCCGGATGGTGACCGGCGAGGCGCCCGGCCCCACCCTCCCGACGGCGGTCTTCGAAGGCTCCTCCTTGGGGCGCCGGACGATCCTCAGCGAGATGTCCGTCGTGATCCACCCCGAGGTCTTGGCCCTCACGGTGCAGTTGGCGCGGGGGGGCAGGGTGACCGAAATGTCCCCCGTGAGGGAGTCGAAGGTCTGCTCCGGGGCGCCGGGGAAAGGCCCCAGAACGACCTCGGTGGCGCCGTAGACGTTGCGGGTCCTTACGAACCCCCGCACCTCCCGCACCGAGATCGCCCCGCTCTCGCTCTCGAGCGCCACGTCGCTCTGGAGCCCCTTCGCCTCGAGGGTTCCGGCCCGCGTGGAGGCCTGGAGGGGCGAACCCTTCGGCACCCGCACCACCAGGTCCACCCGGTCCGCGGGCGCCTTCGGGGGAGCCACGTCGCGCACGCCGGACCGGGCCGGCTCCGGCGGAACCTCCGCCGTCCGGGCCACGCGGATCACCAACCCGGCCGCGGTGGTCTCGGTGAACACCTGGAGCGGAGGGAGACCGGGCTGGAGGCGCTGGAGAACCGCGTGAATCTCCACCCCCCCTTCGTACCCGCCGAACCGGGCCCGCACGTCGCCCCAAGGATTCTCCACCCGGACGGCCTTGCCCGCCGCCACCGAGCCGGTCCAGTCCCACCGCTCCGGCTCCGCCGCCCCGGTGGCGCCCTGCGGGGCCGCCGGGCCCTCGGCGCCCAGCGCCATCGCGGCGAGACCCGCGAGAAGCGCCGCAAAGAGCGTTGTTTTCAATGAGTTAGAGAATTTGTCCAGACGCAGTTTCCACCCGCCCGCCGCAAACGACTCCAGCGGTCCCGCTCCAGCCGGGTAGAATCGCCCGTCCATCCCTCTCCCGACGTTCCCCGTCCGCCCCGCCCTCTTGAAATATGTACGCCGATTCGGCTTCTAGGTCAAGGGAAAACGGAGCCCCTCTCCCGCGACGGTGAGCGGGCTACCCCTCGCGATGATAAGGAACCCCCCCGCGCATGGCGAGCCGACGGCAGCCAACCGCCCGGCCCCGGGCGGACCGCCGGAACCCCTAGAACCCATCTCAGAAATAAGGCATGACCGCGACGGAGGCCAGCCGCGATGAAGGGACCAGACCACCGGGGGAACTCAGGCGCGCCGCCCGCGCCCTGGGATGTTGGGGTCTGGCCTCCGGGAGGATCTCTGGCGCGACGCCAGCGCCCCGGGATGCATCCGCAAGGCGCGCCGAGGAGACAGATGCCGGAAGCATCGGCGACGAGGCGCAACACAGCGGGGCGCCCAGGCCGCGGCGTCCCTCCGGGTTGCCCCGGGGCCGGGCGTCTTCGGCGTTGGCCCTCCTCGGAGTGCTGCCTGCACGCCGTCGTCGGGCCGCCTGGAATCCGCACCGGCCCCGGGGGCAACGCGCCGGGAGCCCTAGGCGGCCCGAGCCCCTACCCTGCTCGCCCGGCGCAGAGCGCGCGGCCGCGCCCTATTTTTGAGAGGGGTTCTAGTGTCCCGAGTCGGAAGTTCGCAGGCGATGGGGTCGCCTCAGGACACTTCGCGGGGAAGGCCATGCGGCTTGCTTCGTGCGGCCTGTGGCCGCGCAAGCCGTCTGGCTGTCCGCCCTGGCCCAGGCAAGCCCCCCTGCGGGAGCGGTGCTGGGCCAGGCGTTCTTCGCACGGCTGCTGGCCCTCGAAGCTCCATGTCTTCGCTTCTCGCGCCGCATCCGTATGCTCGAACCCCCGCGGGCCCTACCGGGGGAGGCGTGGCGACGCCTCCCCCGGCCCCCCCACCCGCAGTGTGGCGAGCCGCATTTCTCCACGAATTTCCAACTCGCCACACTAGCGGTTCGCCTCCGCCCCCGCGTGGAGCGCCGCCCGGGCCTTCGCGAGGATGTTCACCAGGACGAGCTCGTCCGTCTTGAGGCCGTCCTTGAACGCGTGGTCGTCGCAGTGGCGGATCTGCTCGCGGAGGCTCCAGAGCGCCGTCTCCACGGTCTCCTCCATGGCGAGGCATTCTTGGGACGTGAGCCTGAGTTCGACCTCCATGGGGCACCTCCCGCACTTTTGAGCCCATCTCAAGAAATAGGGCGCGACCATGCCTTGTCCGGATGGACCCAAGAAAAATATAGGTCCTTTCGGGCCCTTCCGCCGCTCCGCCTCCTTCCAAAGGTTCCTCCGCGCCGGTTTTGCCTTGACTGCGCGCCATCTGGAAGGCACAATGTCGCTAGATTTAGAGGGGAGGGGTTCTACCCGCTCCGACATCCCTGCCTGGCCCGCCGAAAGGCGGCCGCCCCGTCCCCGGCCGAGGGGCCCACGCCCCGCATCGCGGACGCTTGCGCCGGCCAACCCGGAAAAAACATGATAACTGGTAATAGCTGTATTTCATGAAATGGACCATAAGCTCACCGGTCTGGGTCCGGCAAGCAGGGGCGTTAGGCACCGGAAAGGCTGGACACTCCAAAGGAGGTTCTGCATGAAGCGAGTAACGGGGATCGGCGGGGTCTTTTTCAGCGCCAAGGACCCCGTAGCGTTACGGGCTTGGTACAAGACTCACCTCGGCATTGACGTCCAGGAATGGGGTGGCACCGCCTTTCGCTGGATCAACGATGCTGGGACTCCCGCAAACGGCACTACGGTTTGGTCGATCGGAGAGGGCGCGTACTTTGCCCCGAGCAAAGCCCCCTTCATGATCAATTATCGGGTTGCAGACCTTCCTGCGCTGATAGCGGCGCTTCGGAAGGAGGGCTGCCACGTACTTGATAAGGTGGATGAATCAGAGTACGGCAAGTTCGGCTGGGTACTCGATCCAGAAGGAAACAAGGTTGAGTTATGGCAGCCACCAGAGGGCCAATAGTCTTGAGTGGTCACCCGGTGTCTAAGCGCGTTGCAGCGGACCGAAATGGCGGAGCGGGTAGCCCTTCGCAAGAGAAGCCTCCGCCCTTCCAGCATTCCATGGCGATTCCTCGTTCACCGTGGCGGGATTGGGGCTTGACCGCGCCGCCTGCTCGGTCTACCGTCTCCGTGGAGGCCACGATGAGCCGAAGGAGTCCGGGGGACCGGTGAGTCGCGCCATTGCGCCCCTCACCTATCCGCTCCCGCTCTCGGGCGATCCCGCGTTGGGCCGCCTCCTCCTGCGGGAGCCTCCTGGGACCTACGACCCTGGAAAGGGCCGCCGGCTCATGGACTGCGTCCGCGACGCCCTCCGGGCCAAGCACTACAGTTACCGTACGGAACAAAGTTACTGCTCCTGGATCAGGCGGTACATCTTTTTCCACAAGATGAAGCACCCCTTGGAGATGGGCGAGCGGGAGATCAACCTTTTTCTCACCGATCTGGCTGTCCGCGGTAAAGTCAGCGCCTCGACCCAAACCCAGGCCCTCGCGGCCCTTCTCTTTCTCTATCGGGAGGTCCTCGGGCGCGAGATTGGCGATCTAGGGGAGGTGGTCCGGGCCAGGAAGCCGAAACGGCTTCCCGTCGTCCTCACTCCGAAGGAGGTCAAGGCCGTTCTCGACAAGCTGGGCGGGCAGAAACGGCTCATGGCGGGGCTCCTCTACGGCTCCGGCCTCCGCCTGATGGAGTGCCTCCGCCTCCGGGTGAAGGATCTCGATTTCGAGCGGGGTGAGATCACGGTGAGGCAAGGCAAGGGAGGGAAGGACCGCGTGACGGTGCTTCCCGCCGCTCTCCGGCGGCCTCTCTCGAAGCACCTGGAGTCGTCTGTTCGCGAACTCTTCGAGAAGGACAGGGCGGGCGGTCTTCCCGGCGTCCAACTTCCCGACGCCCTCGATCGCAAATACCCGAACGCCGGAAAGGAGTGGGGCTGGCAGTGGGTCTTCCCGGCGCCGGGTCCGTCCAAAGACCCGCGCACCGGAATCGTACGCCGCCATCATCTCCACGAGACCCTCCTCCAGAGGGCAGTTCACGCGGCAAGCCGCCAGGCGGGAATCCCCAAACCCGTGACCTGCCACACCTTCCGCCATTCCTTCGCAACCCGCCTGCTGGAGACGGGGTACGACATCCGGACCGTCCAGGAACTTCTCGGCCACAACGACGTCAGCACGACGATGATCTACACCCACGTCCTGAACCGTGGAGGAAGGGGCGTGGTCAGCCCCGCCGATGACCTCCTGAAAGAAGAGGAGGAGGAGAGATGACCCAAGAGATGACCCTGTCGCATAAGAATGCCGTATAAGCAGGGGAGGCAAAGCGAATGTCCTTGCCGTACAATACAGTTTCTGCGATCCGGCCACAGGGCTTATGCGGCATTTCCCCGGCTTATCCGACATGTCGGATAAGATTGCCGCATAACAATGCTGTCTAATCCTAGTTAGGCGCGTCACACAATCATGCTTCAGTAACGGATCGCGAGATAGGAGAAAACGATGGCACTTGCTTCATATGCGGTGCAGGAGGAGTTTCGAGAAGACTTAGACGAGATTGTTTCTTCGAAACCTTTCCGTCGAATGTCCAACAAGTCTCAGATAATGGTCAAACCAACGCGTGATCATTTCCGGTCCCGACTTATACACACCGCCGAAGTCAATCAAATAGCTGTTGCCATTGGCAGTCAGCTTGATCTTAATACGCAACTGATCTCGGCTATTGCGCTCTCTCACGATATCGGCCATACGCCGTTTGCTCATGCAGGTGAACGTACCATCCAGGAGATTCTATTCAAGGAACTTGTGTCTAGCTTTGGCATCGGTCAACAGAAGCTTACCGATCAGCGCAAGCTGTTTCATCATGCTTCAAATTCTGCGCGCATTCTCAGAAGCAAGTTCAAAAGCGTGAAGAAAGTCACTGTTGCCGGCGTTCTCACCCACAGCTGGTCGCCTTGGGCCACAAAGGAGTTGTCTCGCCCAAGTACGTACGAAGCTCAAGTGGTTGCCATTGCGGATCAGTTAGCGAGCATAAACCACGATACCGAAGACATCATTGAAGGGGCGCCTTACACGAATTATGACTACGGTCACTTTGAACATGACCTCAAGAGATGGCTAAGCGAAAAGAAGGTAAGAGACTATAGGTCAAAGGTCGGAGATTTCTTGAAAAGTAACGGAGATGATGGGTTTGGTAGAAAGGAAAGAGTATTGAAACTAATCAATATTGTTGTTGAAGGCGCACACAACGTATTCCATGGTAGCCAAGTTGAGACATCCGCTTCTGCAAGTGAGTGGCCCATTGCCATTCAGAGTGATTGGGGGGCCTTTCTCCAAGCATATGAGAGGTTCATCCGCGAGGGCATCGTACAACGTGAATCGTGGTTTGTCGGTCGTGATGCTATTGCGAAGGCCCTAGTATCAACTGTATTCAATCATATCTGGCCTCGTTGCAAATCTGGCAAGACTATTCAAATAGACTTATGGCCCAGAAAGGTCCAAACGAAAAGTGCGGCAATAGAAGAATCGCAGTCTATTGACCACTACAGTGACTTCTATGAAGATGATTACGGTGACAAAAGCGCGATTCCGTACCTGCAGGAATTGGCGCAAGAAGATGATCTAGAGACCTGGGATATCCACATCGCAAAGCAAGCGACAAAGATCCTTCGCACGAAAGCCGATTCGCTTTTGCGCTTAATCTCCGTTATTGATTTTGTAGCGGGTCTCACAGATAGGTACTGCTTAGAAATCTTCGACAAGGTTTACCAGAACTTCTCAATCTAAAGAAACTCCACATGCGCCTAACAACGCGTTGCAGCGGACCGGTAAGCGGAGCGGGAAGCCCTTCGCAAGAGAAGACTCCGCTTGGGTCCGCCAAAGGTGCGGAACTTGCCGTTGCTATCGAAGTTGCTAGGCTGTGCCCGGCCGTTGAACGCGGGCGTTGATATGACTTCCGGTGTCAAGGGGATTGGTGTTTTCTTCTCTACGTGGCGATCCTCTTTAGGAGATTCTCTTTAAAAAGGGATCCGGAC
>JAKAIJ010000054.1 GCA_021814355.1 Acidobacteriota bacterium | reverse complement strand
ACGGCGTCATGCCCCAGACCCTCGAAGCCATCAACCACTGCAAGGCCGCCAACGTCCCCATGGTCGTGGCCATCAACAAGATGGACAAGCCCGGTGCCGACGCGGAGCGCGTGAAGCGCGAGCTGAGCCAGCACGGCGTCCTCACCGAGGACTGGGGCGGCGACGTGGTCTGGTGCCCCGTCTCCGCGAAGAAGCGGCAGGGCATCGAGGAGCTGCTCGAGATGGTGACCCTGGTCTCGGACATGCTCAACCTGAAGGCCAGCCCCGGCCAGCCATGCAGTGGCACCGTGCTCGAGTCACGCCTGGACCGCTCCCGGGGCCCCGTGGCCACGGTCCTCGTCCAGGACGGCTCCCTGCGCGTGGGGGACTTCTTCCTCTGCGGCGCCACCTACGGCCGCGTCCGCGGGCTCTTCGACGACCGCGGCGAGAAGCTCGACGCCGCCACCCCCTCCACCCCGGTGGAGGTCCTGGGCTTCTCCGAGGTGCCCGCGGTGGGCGCCACCTTCCAGGGCATGGAGGACGAGGCCAAGGCCCGCCAGGTGGCCGGCTACCGCAAGGAGCAGGAGAAGCAGAGGAGCCTGCGCGCCTCCCGCGGGGTGAGCCTGGACAACGTGTTCGGCCAGATCCAGCAGGGCGAGATCCAGGAGCTGGCGCTCATCCTGAAGGCCGACGTGCAGGGCTCCCTCGAAGCGGTCGCCAAGCAGGTGGCCGACTGCTCCACCGACGAGATCAAGGTGCGGGTGGTCCACAGCGGCGTGGGCGCCGTCTCCGAGAGCGACATCCTGCTGGCGGCCGCGAGCAAGGCCGTCGTCATCGGGTTTAACGTGCGGCCCGACCGCAAGTCCACCGACCTGGCCAAGGCCGAGGGCGTGGACATCAAGCTCTACACCGTCATCTACGACCTCGTGGAGGAACTGAAGCAGGCGCTCACGGGCATGCTCAAGCCCATCGAGCGCGAGGTGGTCCTCGGCCACGCGGAGGTGAAGCAGATCTTCAAGGTCTCCGGCGTGGGGACCGTGGCGGGCTGCGTCGTGGCCGACGGGCGCGTCCTGCGGGCCTCCCAGGTGCGCCTGCTGCGGGACAACGTCATCGTCCACACCGGCAAGCTCGCCTCGCTCAAGCGCTTCAAGGACGACGCCTCGGAGGTCAAGGAAGGCACCGAGTGCGGCATCGGCATCGAGAACTACAACGACGTGAAACCGGGGGACGTCGTCGAGGCCTTCGAGACCCAGATGGAGGCCCGCACGCTGTAGCCGGAGGGCCGGGAGGGACACGATGCGGCCCGCGTCGCGCTCGGCGCTCGCGGTGGCCCGTGTGGACTTCCGGGTCCCCGGGTCCCGCAGCCTGAAGGAGAAGCGCCGGGTGGTCCGCTCCTTCCTCGAACGGGCGCGGTCCCGGTTCGGGATCGCCGCCGTCGAGAGCGGCTGGCGGGACGACCGGTCCCTCGCCTCCCTCACCCTCGCCGCCCTGGCGGACCGGGCCGAGGCGGCCGAGGGGCTCCTGCGCGCGGCGGTGGCGCTCCTGGAGGACGACTACGCCGCGGAGGTCTTCGCGGTGGAGGCCGAGAGCCACTGATCCCCCGTCGGAGGACGCGGCCATGCGCCGTTTCGCGAAGTCGGACAAGGTGGCGGACCTGCTCCGGCACGCCATCTCCAACGCGCTGCTCACGGAGCTGGGCGACGAGCGGCTCCGCTGGGTGACCCTCACCGAGGTGGCGCTCAACCGGGACCTCTCCCTGGCGAAGGTCTACTACACCGTCCTGGAGCCCGCGCTCGGTAGGGAGAGCGCCGCCGAGGCCCTGGCCCAGAACCTCAAGGGCCTCCGGCGCTACCTGGCCGGCCGGCTCCGGCTCCGGCAGATGCCCGAGATCGTCTTCACCTACGACGAGCAGCAGGTGCAGGCGCGCCGCATCGAGGAGCTCCTGGACGGCATCCGGAAGGAGGGCGGAAGTGACCGCTGAGCGCGGCGAGGGCCGCGAGGGGCTGGTGCTTCTGGACAAGCCGTCGGGGATGACCTCGCACGACTGCGTGGACGCGCTCCGAGCCCTGCTGCCGAGAAAGTTCAAGGTGGGCCACGGCGGGACCCTGGACCCCTTCTGCACGGGGCTTCTCATCCTCCTTTTGGGCAAGGCCACCCGGCTCGCGGGCCTCTTCCAGCGGATGGACAAGACCTACGAGGGGGTCTTCCGCTTCGGGACGGCCACCGACAGCTTCGACCGGGACGGCAGGGTCACCGCGACCGGCGCGCCCCCCGAGCTGGACGCCGCGGGGTGGCAGGCCGCCGCGAACCGCTTCGTAGGCCCCTCCCAACAGGTGCCCCCCGCCTTCTCCGCCAAGAGGGTGGGGAGCCGGCGGGCCTACGAGCTCGCCCGGGAGGGCGAGGCGGTGGAGCTCCCGCCGGTCCCCGTGGAGATCTTCGCCTTCAGCGTGGCCCCGGTCTCCGCGGCGGACGTCCACTTCCGGCTCCGCTGCTCCTCGGGAACTTACGTGCGCGCCGTCGCGCGGGACCTGGGCCTGGCACTGGGCTCCCCGGCCCACTGCTACCAGCTCTGCCGGACCGCCGTGGGCCCCTTCTCGGTCCAGGACGCCAACCCCCTTTCGGCCCCCTTCGCGGCGAAGGGCTTCGTCGCCTTCGACGCCATTGACGCCGGGCTGCCGGTCCAGCGGGTGACCCACCGGGAGGAGCGGCTCCTGCTCAACGGCCAGAACATCCCTGCCCCCCCCGGGCTGATCGCCCAGGGCCAGCGCGTCAAGGTGGTGGGGCCCTCGGAGCGGTTCGTGGCCCTGGGCCGGGTCGAGGGGCGGCAGATCCACCCGGAGACCGTCTTTCCGTAACGAGTCTCGCCCCGCTCCTGGGAGGGGCCGCGCCGTGCACCGCGTCAAGGCCGCCGTCAAGTGGACCTCCTACGCCGCCGCCAAGACGGCGCTGGGCGGGCTTCTCGTGCCCTATTTCCGCCTCTCCGTCCGGGGCCGGGAGAAGATCCCGCGGGACGGGGGGCTGGTGTTCGCGGCCAACCACTTCTCCTTCGCCGACCCGCCCCTCCTGGGCATCGCCATGCCCCGGAGGATCTGGTTCGTCATGTCGGGGGAGATGTTCCGCAAGGCGACCTTCTACCTCTTCTCGCGCCTCATGGACGTCATCCCCGTGGCGGCGGGCCAGCCCTTCCAGACCGCCGCCATGAGAAAGATCCTGCGCGTGCTCAAGGACGGGCACTGCGTCGGCATCTTCCCCGAGGGCCAGCGCTCCCGCACGGGGCAGCTCCTGCCGGCCCAGAGGGGGGTCGGCGTCTTCGCCCAGCGCGCCGGGGTTCCGGTGGTCCCCGTCGCGATCGCGGGGACCCGCGAGGCCTTTCCCGCCGGCGTTTGGTTCCCCAGGCCCAGGAAGGTCCGGGTCTTTGTCGGGGACCCGATCCCCCCCTTCGCCGGCGGAACCCCCGACCTTCTCGCGGAAAAAGTCCGCGGGGCCATCGCCGCGCTTCTGCAAGAGCACGGGTGCGGCGACTACGTGGGAGAGGAGTGAACCCATGGCCACCGGGGCGCTTCTGATCATCGGCTCCGAGATGCTCGACCCGCTCCGCCGGGACGCCAACGGGCCCCGCGCCCGCCAGAGGCTCGCCGAGCTGGGCGTCTCCTTGAGCCTAGTGGCGCGCGTGGAGGACCGGGAGGCGTCCATCGCCGAGGCCCTCCGGGCGGCCCTCGCCTGCGCCGACGTGGTGATCGCCTCCGGCGGGCTCGGTCCCACCGGGGACGACCTCACGCGGGAGGCGGTGGCCCGGCTTTTCGGGGCCGGCATCCGCGAGGACCTGGCCTGGGCGGACCACCTGCGGGAGCGCCTCGCGGGCTGGGGCCGGAAGCTGGATGAGCTGGGGTGGCGTCAGGCCCTGGTGGTGGAGGGGGCCGAGCTCCTTCCCAACCGGGCAGGGCTGGCCTGCGGCAACTGGCTCGAGCGCGAGGGAAAGGTGGTGGCGCTACTACCCGGCGTCCCCCGCGAGTTCGAGGACATCTTGGAGAACGAGGTTCTCCCCCGCCTCGCCGCACGGTTTCCCCGACGCCCCGAGGTGCGGGTGGTGCGGGCCACGGTGGCGGGCCTCCCCGAGGTCCGGGCCGAGAGGACCCTGCGCCCCTGGTACTCCCGGCCCGGCGTCGCGGTCTCCATCCTGCCGGCGCTGGGCATCTTGGAGATCGCCTTCACCCTCCGCGCCCCCCCGGCCGAGGGGCTCCAGGAGCTGGAGGCGGAGGTGCGCGGGGCGCTGGCCGAAGGGCTGGGCCCGCACCTCGTGAGCCTCGACGGAGCCCCGCTTCCCCAGGTGCTGGGGCGCGCCCTGCTGGCGAGGGGGGAGACCCTGGCGCTCGCCGAGTCCTGCACGGGCGGCCTCGCCGCGCAGAAGGTGGTTTCGGTCCCCGGCGCCTCGCGCTACTTCCTGGGCTCCGTGACGGCCTACGCCAACGCCGCCAAGGTGCAGCTCCTGAGCGTGCCCGAGGCGACCCTGGAGGCGTGCGGCGCGGTGAGCGGCGAGACGGCCCTCGCCATGGCCCGGGGCGCGCGGGCCCGGTTCCAGGCCACCTGGGGCGCCGCCACCACCGGCGTCGCCGGACCCGAGGGCGGGACGCCGAAGAAGCCCGTGGGCATGGTCTGGGTGGGGATCGCGGGTCCCGGCATCGAGCGGACCCTCGAGCTGCACTTTCCCCTGGACCGCGCCTCGGTCATGGAGCTCGCGGCCAACGCCCTCCTCTTCCGGCTCTGGCGCGCGGTGGAGGAGCGAGGCTGATGCGGGTCTCCGCGGTGGGCTTCCTCAACGCCGCTCCCCTCTGCTGGGGGCTCAGGGAAGGTCATCACCCCGCGGACTGGCAGGTCGGTTTCGACGCGCCCTCGGAATGCGCGCGCAAGCTCCTGGCGGGCGAGGCCGACCTGGGGCTCGTCCCCTGCGCGGTGTTCGCCCAGACCCCCGACCTGGTCATGGCGGCCCCCCTCTGCGTGGCGGCGGCGGGGGAGGTGACCTCCGTCCTTCTGGTGTGCGGCGGTCCGCTGGAGGAGGTGGGCGAGGTCCTCCTGGACCCGGCGAGCCGGACCTCCCAGGCGCTCTCCCGCCTCCTGCTCGAGCGCTATCGAGGGCTGAAGCCCGGCTACGCGGAGTGGCGGGAGCTCCCCGCCGCCCTCCGACCCGGTCAGGCCCTCCTCGTCATCGGGGACCGGGCCCTCGGCCTGCCGCCGGCCCTAGAGGGGCTGCCCCGGCTCGATCTGGCCGCGGAGTGGGTGAGGGCCACGGGCCTTCCCTTCGTTTTCGCCGCCTGGGCGGTCCGGGACACCGCGGTGCGGGAGGCGGCGCGGCCCGTGCTGCTCGACTCCTACGCCCGGGGCCGGGAGCGCCTGCGCGAGATCGCGGCGGAGGCGGCGGAGCAGGGGATGGCGCCGGCGCAAGCCGAGGAATACCTGCGCAACCACCTCCATTACACCTTCGGACGGAGGGAAGCCGAGTCCCTCTCGCGCTTCCTGCGCGAGGCCTTCGGCTGGGAGATGAACCGTGGATGCCTCGACGTCGCCCCTTGAGAGGACGCTTTGCGACCGGGCCTTGGACCGGGCCTTCGCCGGGGAGCGGCTCTCCTTCGAGGAGGGGCTCGCCCTCCTTCGGAGCGCGAACTTCCTGGAGCTGGCCCAGGCCGCGGACGACGCGCGGGCCCGCAAGCACCCCGATTCCGTGGCCACCTACATCGTGGACCGGAACATCAACTACGGGAACATCTGCGTCTCCAATTGCACCTTCTGCGCCTTCTACCGGAAGCCGGGGAGCGAGGAGGGGTACGTGCTGCCCCTGGAGGTCATCCTCGGGAAGGTCCGGGAGACGGTGGAGCTGGGAGGGACGGGGATCCTCCTGCAGGGCGGCCACAACCCTGCCCTGCCCTTCTCCTTCTACGAGGAGCTGCTCTCCGCCATCCGCCGGGAGTTCCCGAAGGTCCACCTCCACTGCTTCTCGCCGCCCGAGATCACCTTCTTCTCCAAGCTTTTCAAGATGCCCCTCCCCGAGGTCATCGGCCGGCTGAAGGCCGCGGGGCTCATGAGCATCCCGGGCGGAGGCGCGGAGATCCTCTCGGAGGAGGTGAGGCGCAGGATGGCGCCGGGCAAGGCCACGGTGAAGGAGTGGCTGGCGGTCATGGAGGAGGCCCACCGCCAGGGGCTCCGGACCACCGCCACGATGATGTTCGGCTCCATCGAGGGCCCGCGGGACATCCTGGTCCACTTGGGCCACGTGCGGGAGCTGCAGGACCGCACGGGCGGGTTCACCGCCTTCATTCCCTGGACCTACCAGCGGTCCGAGGGGCTGCCGCTGGCCTCGGCCCATCCCACCGGGGTGGACTATCTGCGGGTGCTCGCCCTCTCGCGGCTCTTTCTGGACAACGTGGACAACGTCCAGGCGAGCTGGGTGACGCAGGGGCTCAAGATGGGGCAGGTGGCGCTCCACTTCGGGGCCAACGACATGGGCTCGGTGATGATCGAGGAGAACGTGGTGGCGGCGGCGGGGTGCCGGAACGCCACCAACGAGGCCGAGCTGCGCCGGCTCATTGCCGACGCCGGGTTCACCCCCCGCAAGCGGCGCACCCTTTACGAACCGGCCGAGTAGCCCGCCTCGCGCGCGTGAGATGCGCCTCCCGGCCTTCCCGGGGCCCCCGGCCGTCTCCGTCGGCGAATCCGTGCAAGAAGGACCGGCTCCGTGCGGAAGATTCAGCGGACCCCCACGAGTTCGACGTCGAAGAGGAGGGTGGCGCCGGGCGGGATCACGCCGCCCGCGCCGCTGTCTCCGTAGGCCAGTTGGGGCGGGATGCGGAGCTTGCGCTTGCCGCCGACCTTCATGCCGGCGATCCCCTCGTCCCAGCCGCGGATGACCTGGCCCGCCCCCAATTGGAACTGGAGAGGCACGCCGCGGTCCAGGGAGCTGTCGAACTTCGCGCCGTTCAGAAGCCAGCCGGTGTAGTGGACCAGGACCGTCTTCCCCGCCTCGGCAAGGGCGCCGGTCCCCACCTTCTGCTCGATGTATTCGAGCCCCGAGGCGGTCTTGATCCAGCTCTCCGCGGCGGGCTTCTCCTGCGGCTTGGCCGGCGCCGTCTTGGCCGGGGCGTCCTTCGGCGCAGGTTTCGGCGTGGCGGCGGGGAGGACGGTTTGGGCCAGGACGGCGGCGGCGAGCGCCAGGGTCGCGAGGTGGGCGGGTCGGTTCATGGGCTCCTCCGGGGTCGGACGGCGGGGCTCTCCCTCCGTCGGCCGCTCAAGTGTAGCACGGAAAAGGGTTACGGGGTTTCCCCCTTGACAAGCCCCGCGTCGGCGTGTATCATTCACCTTTATCTTCTTGGAGGAGTCCTTGGCTAACCACAGTTCGGCTTTGAAGAGAGTGAGGCAGACCGAGAAGCGGCGCCTGCGCAACCGGGCGGCCGTGGGCCAGATGCGCACGGTCATCAAGAAGTTCCGCGCCCTGGTGGCCGAGAAAAAGGCCGAGGAGGCGCGCACCCTCCTCCCGTCGGTCTACGCCGTCATTGACACCACCCGCAAGAAGGGCGTCATTCACGCCAACGCCGCCGCCCGCTACAAGTCCCGCCTCACGACCGTCCTCTCCACGCTCCAGGAGAAGTAGCGCGCGCTCCCCGAAACGACCGCGGCGGGAGGCTTGGCCTCCCGCCGCTTCGCTTTCGCGCTGGGAAGTGGGAAAAACCGGTCAGCTCCCGTGGGGCGTAGCCTCCGCACCGGGGAGCCCCATCTCCACCACGCCCCGCACGTCCGTCGCCTCCAGCTGGGACCTGTACTGCTCGACGAGGGCCGCATTGCCCGTGGGTTGTCCGGTGGGAGCCTGACCCGACTGGGCCTGGATTTCGGCGATCTGCTGCTCGAGGGCCTGGCGCTGTTCCGCCGTCAGGCTCGGGTCGTTGAGCTGGGACTGGAGGACCTCGATGCTAGCCTGGGCCATGGCCTGGAGTCCCTCCTGCCCCTGGAGGTCCCCGCCCGAAACGGCGCCTCCCGCCGACTCCAGCGCCTCGTAGGCGGTGGCGGCGATCCAGCGGTATTCGGCGGGGCTCATCTTGGCCGCCTCGAGGCCCGTCTTGAGGGCCCCGGTGATGGCCGCCGTCGCCGCCGCGGCCTTCTTGACCTCCTCCATGCCCGGCTTCTCGCCGCCCTTGCTCTCGAGATCCGCCTTCAGCGGGCCGGCCACCGTCTTCACCTGCTGGTTGACCGCCAGGAACGCCTGCAAGCGGTCCTCGCGGAGGCCGCCGTCGGCAGGCTCGCGGAACGGATACTGCTCGTTGAGCTTCTGGATGGCCGCGATGTTCTTGCCGGTGTCGTAGGCGCCGCCGAAGAGCCCCCCGAGCTTGCTCTTCAGCCAGGCGCCCGCGAAGATGAAGGTGCCGGCCAACACGAGGCACAGGACCACCAGTACGATCAGACACCCCACGGCGATTTTCGCCCAGGTTTTCATGAGACTCCCTCCCGTTTGCGGAGGCCAGCGTACCACGCGCGCCCGGCGTGGACAAGGCGGGGCCCCAATTCCGCAATACAGCCCTTTCCATCGCGGAATTTCGGGTGGAGTTACGCTATGGAACCGGCCACGGGAGGGTTATATAGTGAAGAGCGAGGAGGCCGGACAGGTCCGGCGGGAGGAGCGCATGGCCGTGGCGGCCGAGGTCCAGACCCTTACGGCGAGAATCCGCGAGCTGGCGGCCCGCAAGAACGCCGTCATCCTGGCCCACAACTACCAGGTCGGCGAGGTCCAGGACGCGGCCGACTTCGTGGGCGACTCCCTGGGGCTCTCGCAGGAGGCGGCGCGGTCCCGGGCCGACCTCATCGTCTTCTGCGGGGTCCATTTCATGGCCGAGACCGCCTCCATCCTGGCGCCCTCCAAGAAGGTCCTTCTGCCCGACCTGGAGGCGGGCTGCTCGCTGAGCGACACCCTCACCGAGGCCCAGCTCCGGGCCTGGAAGGAGAAGTACCCGGGGGCGGCGGTCGTGACCTACGTCAACACCAGCGCGGCGGTGAAGGCCCTCTCCGACTACTGCTGCACCTCCTCCAACGCGGTGAAGGTGGTGGAGTCCATCCCCGCCGAGAGGGAGATCCTCTTCGGCCCCGACATGTTCCTAGGCGCCTTCGTCTCCCGCACCACGGGCCGGAAGAACCTCCACCTCTGGGCGGGGGAGTGCCACGTCCACGCCGCGGTGCGCCCCGAGGACATCGAGCGGGCCCGCTCCGCCCACCCGGAGGCCGACTTTCTCATCCACCCCGAGTGCGGCTGCGTCACCTCCTGCATGGTCTACGTGAAGGACCGGGACGTGCGGCCGGAGAAGGCCCACATCCTCTCCACGGAGGGGATGGTGCGCCACGTCGCCGCTTCGCCGGAGAGCGAGTTCGTGGTGGCCACCGAGACCGGCATCCTCCACCGGATGAAGAAACTCGCCCCGGGCAAGACCTTCGTGCCCGTGAGCGACGAGATGGAGTGCAAGTACATGAAGATGATCACCCTCGAGAAGCTCCTGCGGAGCCTCGAGGAGGAGATCTACGAGGTGAAGGTGGCGCCGGAGGTGGCCGAGAGGGCCCGCCTGCCCATCGAGCGGATGATCTCCATCTGCTAAGTTTTCCGGGCGTTCCGCCGGACGGGAAGAGACGCGGCCGTAAGGCCGCGTCTCCCTTTTCCGGGCGATGCCCGGAGCCTTCTCCACGTGCCTCCGCCGGTTGCGCGAGCCTGGTGAAAAGTCCGGGCTAGAACACCGCCTTCATTGCGCTCGTCTCCCCCGCCCGGAGGGCGACGGTGCGGGCGTGGATGTTGGGGAGCACGCGGTGGGCGTAGAAGAGGGCAGCCTGGACCTTGTTGTGGAAGAAGCGCGCCTCCTCGCTGTCAGCGAGAAACGCCGTCCGGGCCGCCTCGTCGGAGGGCGCCACCTTGCGCTCTTGCAGCAGGGCGGAGAGCTTCGCGTCGGCCAGCGCCGCCTGCTGGAGCAGGAAGTGGCCGCCGAGGAGGTCGCCGAAGCAGTCGAGGACGGGGACGGCGTTCAGCAGCATGAGGAGCTGCGCGTTCTCCTGGGACGCCAGGCCGAGGGCCGTCTCCGAGACCTCCTTCGCGGCGCGGCCGAGCAGCTCGGCCGCGGGGGCGAGGACGGCGTGGTCCGCGAGCTCCCGGGCGGTCCGGTCCACGGCCCCGAGCAGGCGCTTCACCGGCTCGCCGCTCTGGAGCTTGAACTTGCGGCCCACCAGGTCAAGGGACTGGATCCCGTTGGTCCCCTCGTAGATGGCGGCGATCTTCACGTCGCGCAGGTACTGCTCGGCGGGGTACTCGGCGGTGTAGCCGTAGCCGCCGAAGCACTGCATGGCGGCGTTGGCCACGTCGAGGCCCCGGTCCGAGCACCAGGCCTTGCAGATGGGGGTGAGCAGTTCCACCGTGCCCTGGTGGAGGTCGTGGTCGGCCCCGCCGGTCACGTGGGCCATGTCCATGCACCAACCCGTGTAGGAGACGAGGGCGCGCATGGCCTGGACGTAGGCCGATTGCAGGAGGAGGGAGCGCCGTACGTCGGGGTGCTGGACGATGGGGATCTGCGGGGTGGAGGGCTCGCGGTTGGCGGCGCCGCGCCCCTGGAGCCGATCCTTCGCGTAGGCGAGGGCCGCCTGATGGGCGGCGGAGGCGATGGCGAGTCCCTGAAGCCCCACCTCGTAGCGTGCGGCGTTCATCATCTGGAACATGAGCAGGAGCCCGGCGCGCTCGCGGCCCAGCAGCCAGCCGCGGCAGTGGTCCTCCGAGCCGAACACCAGGCTGCACGTGGGGGAGCCGTGGATGCCCATCTTGTGCTCGATGTTGGCGCACTTCACGTCGTTGAAGGCGCCCACGCTCCCGTCCGGGTTCACGAGGTGCTTGGGCACGACGAAGAGCGAAAGTCCCTTGGGCCCCTGGGGCGCCTCGGGGGTGCGGGCGAGGACCGCGTGGATGATGTTCGGGGTGAGGTCGTGGTCGCCGCTGGTGATGAAGATCTTCTCGCCCGAGAGCTTGTAGCTCCCGTCCGGCTGCTTCACCGCCCTGGTCTTGATGTCGCCCAGGTCCGAGCCCGCTTGGGGCTCGGTAAGGCACATGGTCCCCGTCCAGATGCCGGTGTACATCTTCTCGCAGTAGGTCGCCTTGAGCGCGTCGCTGCCGAAACTCTCGATGAGGTGGGCGGCACCCCGGGTCAGAAGGACCGTGAGGCTCAGGGCCGTGTTGGCCCCCATGATGAACTCGCTGATGCCCGACCCCGCCGACTCCGGAAGGCCCATGCCGCCGAACTCGGGGTTCACGGTGGGGCTGATCCACCCGTTCTCGGCGAGGTCCCGGTAAGCCTTGTCGAAACCGGGGGCCGTGGAGACCTTTCCGGCGGCCCAGATGGCGCCGACTCGGTCGCCCGCCTCGTTGCAGGCGGAGACGCTGCCCTTGCAGACCTTGAGGGCCTCCTCCAGGACGGTCTCCAGGTCGTCTGGGCCGAAATCCTTGTAGCGGTCGGACCGGAGCAGGGCCCCAAGGTCGAGCCACTCGAGGAGGTTGAACTTCACGTCGCGAAGATCGGCGCGGTACGGATGCATGGATCCCCTCCGAAAAAGAGCGTCCCCTCGTCCCCGGCGAGCGGGGGCGTTCCAAGCCAAGGAACGGATTCTGGCACAGTTCCCCCAGGGGCGGAAAGAGTCGGCGTCGCAGCACGCCCGCGCACACGGCAACGGAGCCCGCGGAAAAACAGAGGCGGAGCCCGAAGGCCCCGCCTTGGAGCAAGCAGAAATGAGAAGGAGTTACTTCTTCGCCTGGCCCTTGAACCAAGTCGTCGGCATGGACTTGGGGCGTTCGATAGGCTCGCCCCAGCCGCGGGACATGACGAGCTGCGAGCACATGCCCAGGACGCGGCTCACGGAGAAGAGCACCGTGTAGTAGTTGAACTCCTTCAGGCCGAAGTGGTAGAGCAGGCACCCCGAGGCGGCGTCCACGTTCGGCCACGGGTCCTTGATCTTCTGGACCTGCTTGAGGACCTCGGGGACCACCTTGAAGACGCGGGCGACGGTCTGGTAGGCAGGGTCGTTGGGGCAGACGCGGGCGCCGAAGGCGTGGAAGGCGTCGAAGCGCGGATCGGTAATCCGCAGAACCGCGTGGCCGTAACCGGGAACGACCTTCCCCGAGTCGAGGGTCTCCTGGGCGTACTTGGCGAGCTGCTCCTCGGTGGGGGCGCCGCCGAACTTCTTGATCGTCTCGAGGACCCAGCCCAGGCACTCCTGGTTGGCCAGGCCGTGGAGGGGGCCCGCCAGGCCGTTGAGCCCCGCGGAGACGGCGTAGTAGGGGTCCGAGAGGGCCGAGCCCACGCAGTGGCAGGTGTGGGCCGAGACGTTGCCGCCCTCGTGGTCGCTGTGGAGGACCATGTAGAGCCGCATGAGGTTCTTGAACTCGCCCGTGGGGTCGGGGATGCCGAGCATGTGGGCGTAGTTGCCGGCCCAGTCGAGCCTGGGGTCGGCGGCGATGCGGCCCTGGCCCTTGCAGGCCTTCCGGTAGATGTAGGCCGCGATCTCGGGGATCCACGCCATGATGTTCAGCGAGTCCTCGAGGGTCGGCTTCCAGTAGTCGTCCTTCTTCATCCCGGCGTCGTAGCCCTTGCGGAACTCGGACTCGCGCTCGAGCACCAGGATCGCGGTGTCAAGCATGCACATGGGGTGGGAATCGGCGGGCATGGCGTCGAGGACCTTAAAGACGTACTCGGGGAGCTTCTTGGCCCGGGCCTTCAGGTCGGTCTGGAGG
>JAKAIJ010000293.1 GCA_021814355.1 Acidobacteriota bacterium | reverse complement strand
GAGCTTCTTGGCCCGGGACTTCAGGTCGGTCTGGAGGTCCCGGAGCTCCTCGGCGGAGGGCATGCGGCCCGTGCAGAGCAGCCACCAGATCTCCTCGGGGAGCTTGGCGGCGAGGTCCTTCACGGGGATGCCGCGGATGATGAGCCCCTTGTCCGGGGGCACCTCGGAGGTGTCGCAAACCATGGCCTTGAGGCCGCGCATGCCGCCGAAGGCCGCGCCGATGGTGAGTTCCCCGATGACCTTCTCGCCGTGCTCCTTGACGAAGGCTTTGATGTCGCTGCGCATCGCGGGGATCTGTTCCGCCAGAACCTTCTCGAGCATGGACATGGGACGCCTCCTCCTTATTTCGCTTAAGGACCGTGGCCCGGCCGGGCGGCCGCCGCTTTTTAACCCCTCACCGTCGGCCCTGGAATTCGGGATCCCCCCTCGGAACCCGGCCCACGACCCTCTTCGGGCCCGTGCGCCAGAAATGGAGTGTAGGTTCCCTCCGGCGGGGTGTCAAGGGAACCGGGGGCGCGGCCGCGGAGGTGGGGGAGATGGCCCGCCCCCTTCCTGGTTTCCGGGTGTACAATGATCGGGAGCGTGGGGGCGACCATGGCGCAGACGGGCGAAAACCAGCTCGGGGACTTCATCCGGGGGCGGTTTCTCTTCGTCGAGGAGACCTGCCGGGCCTCGGGTCGCGACCCCGAGCGGACCCTCGAGACGATCAAGCAGGAGTGCTTCCGGCTGGCGGAAACGCCCGAGCGGCGCGAATTCCTCGAGCGCAAGCTCTTTGGCGGCGCGGTCCTGGCGAGCGCGGTCTTGCCCGACTGGCTGGACAAGGTCTTTCTGGAGGCCATCTCCCACGTTCTGCGGGGGCCCGGCGCCCCCCTCTTCACCACCAGCTCCCGCACCCCCTGCGTAGCCTCCGAGGCTGGCCGCTTCAACGCCCGGCGCCAGGCGGCGTCGGTCTTCGCCCCCCTCTACGCCCGCAAGCGCCCCGTGGAGTGGCTCCGGACCACGTTCCCGATCATCTACCGCCAGTGCTACGGGGCCACGGCCGCGGCCGGACTCAAGATCGAGGATCTCTCCGCGGGCCGGTTCCGGGTTACCCTGGACAACCGGGGGCTCGAGAAGGCCGGCCCCCTGGACTGTTCCACCGCCCTCGGGTACCTCTGCGGGGCTCTGGAGGTGCTGGGGGCCAAGGACCCGGTAGTCACCCACGCCGCGTGCGGGCTCCTGGCGCGCCCCCCGGCGGTCTGCCTCTTCGAGGTCACGTGGCGCGAGGCCTGACCTCGCCCCCCGTACCGGTCGCGCGTAGAACACCCTTCCCCGAGGAGGCAGACCCATGGCCCACCCGCTCTTCCGGACCAAGCCCCTGGACCGGCTCATGGCCGACACCCGGGAGGAGGGCCACCGCCTCAAGAAGACCTTGAGAGCATGGGACCTCGTGGCCATCGGCATCGGCTGCATCATCGGAGTGGGAATCTTCGTCCTGCCCGGGGTCCAGGCGGCGAAGAACGCCGGGCCGGGGATCATCCTCTCCTTCGGCATCGCCGCCGCGGCCTGCGCGTGCAGCGCCCTCTGCTACGCCGAGCTGGCGGCCATGATCCCCGTGGCCGGAAGCGCCTACACCTACGGCTACGCCACGCTCGGCGAGATCTTCGCCTGGATCATCGGGTGGGACCTGGTCCTCGAGTACATGGTGGCGGCTATCCTCGTCTCCACGGGCTGGTCGGCCTACTTCGTGAACCTCCTCCAGCAGAGCGGCCTGTCGGTCCCCCACGCGCTCGCCGCCTCGCCCTGGGACCGGGAGCCGGGGCTCTTCAACCTCCCCGCGGTGGCCGTCGTGGCGGTTATGACCTGGCTGCTGGTCCGCGGCATCCGAGAGAGCTCCCGGGTCAACCTGGGCATCGTCATCCTGAAGTTGGTCGTGATCCTCTTCTTCATCGGCGTGGCGGCGACCCACGTGGAGCCCGCCAACTGGCATCCCTTCATGCCCTTCGGCTTCAAGGGGGTGATGACGGCGGCGGCCATCGTCTTCCTGGCGTACGTGGGGTTCGACGCCGTCTCCACCACCGCCGAGGAGGCGGTGAACCCCCAGCGGGACATGCCCATCGGCATCCTGGGCTCCCTCGCCGTGGCGACGGTCCTCTACATGGTGGTGGCGGCCATCATGACGGGGGTGGTTCCCTACGGGAAGCTCGGCGTGGCGGACCCCATCGCCCTGGTCCTCAACACCCTCCACATGCCCAGGGCCTCGGGCGTCATCAGCGTCGGGGCCATCGCGGGAATCACCAGCGTCCTTCTGGTCCTCATGATGGGGCAGCCCCGCATCCTCTTCGCCATGTCCCGCGACGGCCTGCTCCCGCCCCTCCTCTCCAAGGTCCACCCGCGGTATCAGACGCCCCACCTGACGACCCTCGCGACGGGGGCCATCGTGGCGGTGGCCGCGGCCTTCACCCCCATTGACGTCTCCTCCGAGCTCTGCTCCATCGGGACCCTATTCGCCTTCATCATCGTCTGCGCGGGGGTCCTCGTCCTGCGCTACACGCGCAGGGACCTCTCCCGGCCCTTCCGCGTCCCGCTCTTTCCGGTCCTTCCGGCCCTCGGAATCGTCCTCTGCGCCTACCTGATGGCGAGCCTGCCCGGGACGGCGTGGCTGCGGTTCGGGATCTGGCTCGCGGTGGGGCTGGTGATCTACCTTCTCTACGGGCTCAAGAACAACGTCCTGGCACGGGAGGGAGCCATCCCGGAGAAAGGCGAGTAGGCGGAGCCGGAAAGGCGCCCGGGCGGTCTACCCTGCGAACGCGGCGAGGGGGG
>JAKAIJ010000053.1 GCA_021814355.1 Acidobacteriota bacterium | reverse complement strand
TCCCATTTGCCCTCGCTCTTGGAGCCGCCGCCCGCGCACAACCCGCCTGCGCGTCCGCGCAAGCGCGCAACGGCCAAAATCCTGCACGGCAGACCGCGGTCCCGCGCTTCGTTTCCCGTCAAATCTGCCGTAGCTTCGCCACCCCTCATTTTCAGCGGCCCGATCAGCGCTTAACAAGGACACGTCATCCTCTTGTCTGACGCCGCATGAGTTTCTGGCTGGCATGTACGAGTCCTCGCACCACCCACAGCAAACCCGCCAACATAAGTGCTGTCTTAATGATTGCGATGGCGAAGATGTCCCAGTTCTCTCGAAGGTGCCCAATGAACCGGTTTGGGTACTTCCGTGCTAGATACACGTCGTACTCCACGTACCAAATACCGTCCCATCCCACATCAACGAGTGGGTCCAGTCGTCTGATTCTGGCCTCACGCCAGTTCCCAACCCAAGGATACAAGAGAAGCATTGTGCGATTCATCCGCGAGCGGAGAAAGTCACCGGCGAAGCGGCGATATCCATCTGGGTCCCGCGCGTAAAGACTTTGAAGTTGCAGCATTACAATGTCACCGCACGTAGTAAATGAAAGATCATTGCCTTCCATGTAAGGAACTAGTAAAAGTCCTTGTGCAAAAGTTTCTTGATCAATAACCTCGTACAGTTTCGGATGGTCCCTGATTACCGATTGGACAACGTCATCGTGATGCTTGATCACCTCCGAATTGGACTTCCGCCCGGAGCAACCCAGAGCCGCAAACAACATGACACCAACTACGCACCAAGCGTTGAGCCTAACCAACGTGGGTACCGTTCTACATCTCTCTGCGCCGAACATGTTACTGCGCCCTTTGCGGGTTTGGGTTAAATGGAGGAAGCGGCGCGTCCCTTTCGGCCCCCCATGTCTTGCTTGGCCAACTCCATAAGGATGGCTCCAGCGGCCACTGTTGGTCTGTCTGACTCTCATTGTCTCGGTCCGACATTCCCCCCAGACACCTTTGCAGTGCTTCGGACGCCTTTCTCTGGCATTCAGGGGCTTCAGCGACCCCATAATAAAGATGACATCTCCAGTCTGCGATGGTCCAATGCCAACGGCAGCATTTTCGCTTATCGGCCTGGCAGGGAGGGTCCTCGCAGAATGCGGGGACTTGGTCCCAGCCGGCCGGCAAAGCCGCGCCACAGTGAGAGCACTGTGGCGGCTCTCCCTGCGATGGAGCGCAGGCCATTCCAAAAATGCAAATCCCCGCGACGATTATTCCCCCCGTTACAGGATCGATTTGATGCCCTTGTGGATCACGCAAGACCAGCGGGTTGTTATAAACATAGTTGTATCCCTCAAACAGTTTCACTGCGCCACGGAATGACAAGAACCTCCCCACTTCTGGCTGATAGGCGCGGGCTCTGTAGTACAGGACACCCGGCGCGTCCGATTCCCTTCCCGTGTACGCGTAGGGATTATTGTCCACTCCCGGCACGGGCCAGTTGGTGCTTTCTCCCCACGCGCTGTAATTGTAGTTACGGTTCACGGCGGCGCCTGCATCTGCGAGCTGGAGGACGCTTGACAGCATGTTTTTGTAGGCGTAGCTCGTCGCGCTTCCCACAGTCTCCGCGAGGACGTCGTCAATGCCGGGGCCTTGGGTCATGTACATGGCGGCTCCGGCCTGGTTGGCTTTGAGGATGTCTTCGCGGTCGTAGAGGTAGGTCCACGTCACGTTGTTGAGCGTGCGCTGCAAACGGTCGCCGTTGTAGGCGTAGACGAAGCTTGCGTTGACCGTCTGCGGGGTGTCGTTGGAACTCATCCCCGTCATCTTGTCGTCTTGGTCCCAGGTGTAGGTGGTGGTGGCGGGGGTTGTGCTGTTGACGGTTTGCGTGGCGGTGTTGCCGCTGGCATCGTACGCGAAGCTTAGACTGGGCTCGCCGTTGGTGTGGGTGATTCCCGCGAGCTGCGGGCCTTTGTTGGCGAGGTTGTAGGCGTACGCGGCGAGGTCGAGGACGTTCTGCGTGGCGTTGTCCTTCTTCTGGTACGTCGTGCGGTTGCCTATTGGGTCGTACGTAAAAGCGTGGGTCTGGTTGGACCAGGGGATGTTCAAGAGTGGATCGAAGGCCGGGTGGGCGGCGGAGGTCAACTGATACAGTTGATCGTAGCCGTAGTTCGTGGTGTACGGTCCATACAGTGCTTGGTCGGTGTGCTTGAAGCGCTCGGTGGCGGAGGAGATCATGCCCTTCATGGGCTTGGCGTCCGGTCCCGTGCCTTGGTCGTATGCGTAGTCGTACTGGGAGATCAGACTGAGCGGGCTCGTGGTTGCCGCGTTCTGGATTTGCGTCAGTCTGTGCTGCAGATCGTAGGCGTACTGGACCGTGGAGTTGTTCGGGTACGTGACATGATCCACCTGTCCAACCGGCGTGTAGAAGTAGGTGTAGGTTCCTTCGGGAGCGGCGATGGTGTGCAGGGAGCCGTCGTCGTAGTAGGTGTAGTTCCACACCTTCGAGGAGTCAGCGCTGTCCGTGACGGACGCGATGCGGTCAATCGTGTCCGATTGATAGGTGTAGGTCACGGCGCCCGTAGGACTCGCAACGGAAATCAAGCGGTGGCGTGTGTCGTAGCCGTAGGTGTAGGTCTGGCTAGCGCCGTTGAGCGTGTGGTAGGTGTCGGTGACCTTGAAGATGCGGTCGCCGTATTCCTTGTTGGGCGTGACGGAGGTGTCTTTGTAGGAGAAGGCCACGTGCGGGGCGGCGGCGGTGTTGGCGCCGTAGCGTTTCTCGGTGAGGCGGCCCGCGTTGTCGTAGAGGTAGAAGATGCTCTGGGACTTCCCGTCGGTGCGGGATTGCAGCTTGCCGTCCAGGTAGTAGGTATAACTCGTCACCTTTCCGTAAGGATCGGTGACGGACGCCAGCCGGTCGAAACCGTCATACGTATAGCTCGTGACGTTGCCGTTGGCGTCCGTGATGCTCTTGAGCAGGCCGCCGGGGAAGTAATCGTACTTCGTGATGCTGCCCGCGGCATCCTTGACCCGCCAGACCTTGCCGTCCGCGTCCGAGAAGCGCTCCGTCGTTCTTCCGTTCGGATCCGTGACGGAGGACTTGAGGAGTGGGTCGGCCACGCCGTCAAAGCTCGTGTCCACGTTGAACGTGGCTGCGGGCTCCACGGCGCCGTAGGCGAACTGGGTCCGGAAGGCCGCGGACGCCGCACCCGTGGCCGGGTCCGGCGGCTTCACTTCGCTCGTCCTTCCCGCGCTGTCATACAGGAGCGCCGTGACGGCCCCGGCCTGGTCCGTCACCTGCGTCACCTGGTACAAGGCATCCACCGTGTAGCCCACCGCGGGGTTCGTGGCGCCGCCGTTCTTGGGAAGCGTCACGCCAACCAGCGCCCCGGTCGCGCTGTCGTAGGAGTATTCCGTGACGGCGCCGCCCGCGGTGACGCTCTTCACCTGGCCGAAGGCGGGAGAGGCGGAGCCGCTGGCGTAGGTGTAGGCCGCCAGGACGTCCTCGGAGGCGTCCTCGTTGACCCGCTTCATCCTCCAGAGCCTGCCGGCGACGCCCTCGTCGCCGTTCGCCTGGACGCCCGTCGTGGGGTAGTAGTCCATCTTGGTGTGCGCATAGCCCGCCGGGCCGGCGATCTCGGTGAGCCGCGGTGCGTTCGCAATGGTGGTGTAGGAGTAATCCCACGCCAGGTTGAGATGCGCCCCCGGGCCGCAGTAGGAGGCGTCGCAGTAGTCCCGGACCACCCGGGTCACATTGCCGCTCGCGTCGTGGTCCGTCCTCGTCCAGAGGCCCGCCTCATCCTGGGTGTAGGCGAGGTCTCCCGCGGTGTCGTAGACCCTGCGGGTGAAGAAGCGCGTGGCCCAGTTGTAGCCGTCCCAATCGGCCCGCTCGGCCTTCACGATCCTTCCGAACTCGTCCATGAGGAGCGTCTTCGCCTGCGCCAGGCCGTCCGCGTCCGCCCAGGTCTCCCGGGTTGCGTAGGCCGCGCCGGAGAAGAAGGAGGGGGCGGGGTAGGACCAGGCCACCGGCCGGCCCTGGGCGGCCTGGCTCTGGAGCCGGAAGGCGGCGTCGTAGGAGCTGGCCTCCGCAGAGGGGAGCGGCGTTCCGTCCGGCGCCTGCTGGTAGATGTTCTTGACCAGGTGCGGCACGCTGCAGAGGGCGGCGGGGTTGAAGCCCGCGTCGCCCGTGGTGTACTCGTAGCGCGCCGCCCAGCCGTCCGGCCCCGTGACCGAGACGAGGTCCCCGTTCGCGTCCTGGGAGTAGGAGACCGTCCTTCCCGCGCCGTCCCAGGCGCTCGTCACGAAACCGCCCGTCACGCCGAAGTGAAGGACCCGCGAAGGGCGTTTCGGGTCGTAGACGGAATCAAGCACCGAACCCGCGGCGTAGGCCAGCACCAGCGACTCCCCGCCGGGGCCCGTCATCGTCTGGAGGAACCCCTGGGCGTCGAAGACCTGGAAGCTTCCGTCCTCCTTGTAGAGGGTCCACACCCCCGCCGTGCTGCGGTAGAGCGTCCAGGGGTTGCCCTCCTCGGAGGCGAAGGAGGCGGCCCCCGCGCAGGAGGAGGCCACAAACCCCGCGGTCCTGCCGTCCTGCATCAGGAGCACCGCGCGGCAGGCCGTCCCGTCGGTCTCCTCGCTGATGCGCTCCTCGAAGGGCGTCATCCACCCGAACCCGGCCAGCCCCGCGAACCGGCTGGAGGCGAGGTAATGGCGCGTGAGCGCCAGGGGCAGCCCCGGCCCGGGCACCGAAAGATCGGCCGCCGAGAAGGTGGGCACGCCCGAGCGGGTGAAGACCGGCGAGTTCTGGCACTTGTCGCAGGGGGGCTCCTTGGCCCGGCACGGCTTGCCGGGCGGCGGCGGCGGCGGCGGGCCCGGCACGGGCGAGGGAATCGGCGGACAGTTCGGCCGGTTCATCGCGGGCGCCGCGAGAACCAGCCCCCACGCCAGCGCCGCGACCATTCCCCACCGGAACGTTCCCAGAAATCGTCTGCACCTAATCATCGCGCGGCCTCCTTGGGGGCCCTCAAAGGAAACTCACCAACACCAAAAGGACATCTCGCGCCAAGACGCAAAGGGCGCCAAGAAAGACGGTTCTTTGGGAAACCAGAAACAAGACGGTCTCGCGCCAAGACGCAAAGGACGCCAAGGGAGACACTTCTTTGGGGAAAAGAAGATCAAGAAATAGTCTCGCACCAAGGCGCAAAGGACGCCAAGAAAGATGCCTCTTGGGGAAAAAGGGGCTGCTTTTCTTTGCGCTCTTGGCGGCTTGCGCGACATGTCCCCTCCCTGCTTCATTCTATAGCGCAGGGTGCTTCTTCCAGTCCATTCACGATGCGCGTAATTCCATTCTTGATGAGGGCGGAGCCGAAATTGATCAGCAGTCCAAGCTTCAAGTCCGAGAGTCGAAGGTACGTCAAGAGCTGTTTTCGATGCACGGGTGCCACGGTCTCCACGGACTTCAATTCCACGATTACCATATCCTCCACGAACAAATCCGCACGGAACCCGACGTCAAAACAAATTTCTTCGTACGCGACGGGAACGGGGTATTGACGACGGACCGCCAATCCTCGATGCTTCAGTTCATAGGCAAGCGCTTCCTCATAGACCGCTTCCAGAAGGCCGGGCCCCAGCACGTTGTGGACCTTGTAGGCCGCATCCACGGTTATTCGCGCCACTTCATTCTCAGTCATTGGCCGGGCTTCCTTATCCCGTCCCTCAACGGGTATCAAAAAAGATACCATTCACGCCAAGACGCAAAGGGCGCCAAGAAAGACGGTTCTTTGGGAAACCAGAAACAAGACGGTCTCGCGCCAAGACGCAAAGGACGCCAAGAAAGATGCCTCTTGGGGAAAAAGGGGCTGCTTTTCTTTGCGCTCTTGGCGGCTTTGCGCGACATGGTTTTCTCTCGCCCGGCATCACCACTCCACCGGAACCACCTGGAACGCGCGCTGCTCCACCCCGTTCGCGTCCCGGGCGATCACCTCGACTTCGTACAGACCCGCGGCGATGCGTCTGCCGCCGACTATACCAGAATGCGTCCAAAGGAAGGAACTCCCCGTCATCGAAGCGGGGGGCACGGCCACGTCGAGAGCCGGAACGGCCGGGACGGTGCTGTCATGGATATCCCCCGTGCGCCACAGTTTGATCTCGAGGCTGGAGACTCCAGAGATGGTCCCGCCGATCTGAATCTTGTCGGCGCGCGAACCCCCGTACTGGCACACATCCAGCTTGGGGGAGATCAGGTCCCCGTACCCCTTGATCACGAACTCGGAGGGTTCCAGAAGGAGGAGCTGGGGGCCGCAGGGCAGCACGCAGGGGGGAGTCTCCGGGCGGACCATCTCCATCATGAGAAAGCGCAGGTCGTCGGAGGGATTCAGAAAGGACGGAAGCGCCCCGGGCACCCGGTGGTCCCGCAGCACCCCGTCCCAGTACCAGACGCTCTCTCCGCTACCGACCCCGTCCAGCGGCATCACGTTCCGGTCGTAGAGCTCGTAGTCGTACCCGGAGAAGTTCGAATACGGCGTCACCTCCAGACCCGCCCAGACCCCCGTGATCAGCGGCGGGGAGTTGGAGAAGTCCGTCTGCCAGTCCGTCTTCAGCCGGAACCGCATCCAGTGCTTCCCGTCGTACTCGAACCGCCCGCCGGTGGCAAGAGGCTGGGGCTCAGCGTCGAAGTCGTAGTCCGCGGGCCGGGCCAGCCCCGCGGCGGTCTTCACCACGGAGGCGCTGGAGAACTCTCTGGAGACCGGCTGGCCGCCAAGGGTCGCCGTGACGCGCGCGCTGGCCGCGTAGAGGCCGTTCCCGCGCGCCGCGGCGTTCCACGTGTAGGTGTGCACCCCGCCGGAGACCACGGGAGGGGCCGGCAATGTCTGGAGCGGGAGGTCCGAGACCGCATACCGGACGCGCGCGAGATCGCCCCAGTAGTGGATCGCGTACTCGCTGCAGTCGGCGGTGGCGGGGTTGTGGAGGTACCTCCTGCGGGCGATCTTCACCCAGTCTTCCGTGAAGGGGACGCCGGAGCCGAGGTCGTCCAGAATGACCTGCACGGGGACCGCGGCGCCGGGGTCGCGGGACGCGGCGATCTCCCGGGGCGACGTCCGGAAGAGGAGACTGGCGATGTTGAAGTCCCGGGAGAGGGCAATCCACTTGGCGGGGTTGCCGGCCGCGCAGCCGGTCCAGTCGGCGTGGTAGGCCCCGCCCCTCATGCCCAGGGTGTCCTGGGCGGCCAGCAGCGGAACCGGAACGTTAATCTGGCCGACCTCGCAGGGGGCGTTGAGGGCCGGGAAGCTGCCCAGCGGCGCGGAGGCGAGCCACCCGTCCGCGGCGCGGTACTGCCACAACGTCGTCTTGTAGCCGTTGGCGGGGTTCGTGGCGCAGTCGGCGGTGAGGTGGATCCCCGTGTACTCCAGGGGAAGCTCGGTGATGTTGCCGCAGTAGGCGTGTTCCGAAGGGTCGGCCAAGACGGCGTAGAGGCCGCCGTCCGCCCAGACGTCGCCCCGGATCAGGGGCAGGGATGGTGCGCCGGGGTCGCTCACCTCCACGACGTACTTGCCCTCCGCCGCCCCGGCGCCCCATGTGAAGTTCAGAACGTTGCCTGCCGCAGGCGGTTCCACATTGACAGGGTCGGTGGGCGAGTTGGGGCCGAAGACATTGACCTTCCATGCCCGGGGGGTCTGCGAGACGAGCGAGAACTCCAGCGAATTCTTGTATGGAAAGACTGTGGAGGCGGGGTTGGGGTTGAAGTTGCCTGTCCATTTCACGAGCCGGACGGGGTTGTCCGGCGGGGGCGACGCCTTGTACCAGGGCGAGATGAGCCACCCGTCGGGCACCACCCTCCTGCCGTCCAGGTCCTCGTTGTCGGGGCCCCAGTAGCAGAGAGAGGCGTCCACCCGGAGCGGGGTGGTGACGTTGGTGTTGATCTGGTAGGCGGGCGCGGGAGGAACCGCTGCGGTGTTGTTGCCTGAGAAGGTGCTGTCGTGGATGTCCACGAAGCCCGTGGAGTCGAGGTAGAGCCCTTCCCTCGCGTTGCCGGTGCAACCTACGCGGGCCAGGGCCACGTGGTTCGCGCCGGTCCCCTGGAGGTAGATCCCGGCGCCGTCATTGTCGCTGGCGGTTATGTCTTGTAGCGCGAGCTCGAGACCGGGGGCAGATCCCGTGCTAGCGGCAACCTTGATCCCGTGGCTCAGCGATTTCCGCAAGGTGCTGTTCGTGATCTGGACTGCGTTGTTGCCCCATAGCTGGACGGAGACCATGGGGGCGGAATACTTCCCGCCGTACTCCACAGCGCAGTGGTCGAGGAGGGCGCTGCGGGCCGCCGCCGAGACGGCGGCGGTGGGGTGGATGGCGATCTGGCGCCAGTCGCCCTTTGCAGGAGCGGCTGCGGCGGAGGTGAAGCGGACCTGGTGCGCGTCGTCCGTGCCGGCGGCGTAGAACGAACCATTCACGGTGAGGCTGGCCCCCGATCCCATCTGGACCGTCACCAGGGGGTCCAGCGTGAGGGCCGTGCCCTCGGGCACGGCGGGCACAGCGGCGCCCGGTGGGGGGGCAAGCCGGTAGGGGACGCCCAGGGCGTACCAGCGCGTGGCGGGGTAATAGTTGGTGTAAAAGTCCCACAGGATCACGTCCCCGCCGACGTTCGCCGAGGCGGTCACCGTGCCGGGGCCCTCCAGTTCTGCCGAGGAGCCCGCCACGACCTTCACGGCGGCTCCGGTGTTATTGGTGCAGGCCAGGTCCAGGTGGCCGTCCGGGGCGGCCAGCGCCACCTGCCGGGGGTTCAATGGCGCTCCGGCATAGCTCGATAGGACGATCCCCGCCCCAACGTTCGTGACAACGCCGTTCACGGCGACGCCGTTGTCGTGGACATACAGCTCGTCCACCAAGGCGGTCGCGCGCGCAGGTGCCGTGGCGGAGGCGGCGGGCGCCTCGATCTTGATCCCGTCTGACAAGGAGCTGGAAATCTCGCTGTTGGTGACGCGGTCTGTGTTGGTGCCCCAGAGCTTGGCCTGGCCCAGCGGGGCGGAGTATTTTCCGCCGTACTCCACGACGCAGTGATCCAGGATCGCGCTGCGGGCCGCTGCCGAGGCGGCGGCGGTGGGGTGGATGGCGATCTGGCGCCAGTCGCCCTTGGCGGGCACCTGGGCGGGGGGCACGTTCCCCTTGTAGATGGAGGTGAAGGTGACGGGGGCGGCGTCCGTGCCGGCGGCGTAGAGCGAACCGTTCACGGTGAGGGCGGCGTCCGTCCCCATCCGGACCGTCACGCCGGGGTCCAGCGTGAGGGCCGTGCCCTCGGGCACGGTGCCCGAGGAGGCGAGCCGGTAGGGGGCGCCCAGGGCGTACCAGCGGGTGTCCATCGGGAGGATACCCCCGTCCCACTGGACGACGTTCCGGCTGTTCCCCGTCGCGGTGACCTGTCCCGGCCCCGCGAGTTCGCCCGACGTGGCAGAGGCGATCTCCACCGCGGCGCCGGCGTTGTTGGCGCAAGTAAGGTCCAGGTGGCCGTCCGCCGCTTCGATCCGGATGCCGTAACCAAGAAGGTAGACCCCGGAGTCGCCGTTGTCGTGGACGTTCGCGCCGTCGAATACCGCCGTAGCCTTGATGCCCGCCTGCTCGTTCCAGAACTTGACGCCGTATCCCGAGGATTTCGAGAACTCGCTGCCGGTGATCCGGACCTGGTTGTTTCCCCGGAGGCTGGCCTGGACCAGGGAGGCGGTCCCGCTCCCTCCGTACCTCACGGCGCAGTGGTCCATCTGGCACCTTCTGGGGGCCGCGGAACTGCCGTGGTGGACCCAGAGGGCGCCCCAGTCTCCCGGCGCCGGAAGAGGGCTCCCGCCCAGGACCTCCCGCTCGGAGGTGAAAACGACGGGGGCGCAGGCCGTCCCCTTCGCGAGGAGATCCCCATCGGCCTGAAGGTTCCCGGTCGTGAACATGACCGTCGTCCCGGGCTCGATCTGCAGGGATTCCAAGGGGCCTAGGTAGGTGGAGGAGGGGACCCTCCAGATCTTGTCCGGCGTCAGGGTGACGCTGCCCTGCTGGTAGTAAAGGTTCACGATGTTGGCCGGGTCCGCCGGGTCCAGATTCATCGGCGTCACGGTGACGGGGACCTCGTTGGAGTAGGCGCTTTCGTTGCCCGAACCGTCCGCGGCCACCAGCGCGACGCTGATCGCCGCCGAGGCGCAGGTTATGCCGTAGATCCTGGTGTCGAGGGGGCTCGCCACCGGGAGCCCCCGGATGTGGTTCGTGTAAGCGCCGGGCTGAAAGCCGTAGCAGAGGGTGTAGCTTGCGGCCCCGTTTCCCGGGGAGTCGAGAACCAGGTGTAGCCCCGTCGGGTCCCAGCTTGCGCTGGCGATGTGGGGCGGGGTCAGGGCCGTCGTCTGCGCGGAGCTGAGCCACGCCGAGCGGTCCCTCTGACCGTCCACGGCCTGGATCATCACGGTGAAGGAGCTGCCGAGGTCCGCGCCCTCGCTTCCGGGGCCGCTGTACCTGGGGATGACGATGGACTTCACGGGGCCGTTCTGCCCCGCGCGGTTGGAGACCCCCGCCTTGACCTGGCCGCCGGCGCCCCGCTCCGTCCCGTAGACAAGCTTGGAGGGAGAGACGCCCGTATTCAGGACCAGGACGTTGTAGGTGAGACTCGCGGGGGGTGTGGCGTCGTCCGTGGGCGCGATGGCGGTCCAGTCGAAACGGTACTCCTGGGCGGTGATTTTGGCGTTCAGGGCGGGCGGGTTCGCCGGCCAGGCGGGCGGGGCGTTGGGGGCGTAGACCCCGTTCGCCACGTCCTGGTTGAGGTAGAGGGTCGCCGCCGGAGAGGTGCCCGGGGCGGCGAGGGGATAGGCCAGGGCGTCTATGGCCCCGTCCCCGTCGAAATCGGCCAGGGTGACGCAGGGGTCCGTCACCGCGAGCTGCGGGAAGATGCGTTCGCCGGAAGCGTAGAGGGCGCCGTGGGGAGTCTGCTGGGCGGGGCTGGCGTTCACGGGGAGCAGGACCCGGATGTTCCGGAGCAGGTAGTTCTCCGTCGCCGCGACGGGAATGGGGGGGCAGATGGGGCGGCCGCCGGGAGGCGGAGGGGGGCACGCGGGGTCCGGCATCCAGGCGACGACGCTCGTGACCACGACCACGTCGTCGTCCCCGTCGTGGTCCATGTCCGCGACGGCCACAGACTCGACGCTGGACGGCCCTCCGCCCACGGAGAGGGCCTCCTCGAAGTAGCCGCCGCCCCGGCTCCGAAGGACGTTGAGGGGTTCCCCGGCGACCCCCTGGAGGAGGTCGAGCCCGCCCTTCCCATCTATATCCGCCAGGGCGAGGGAGAGCGTGGTAAAACCCTCCTCGGGCCAAAGGGCCTGGGGCTGCCGCACGAAGCCCCGGCCGTGGTCGTTGAGCAGGACCGCGAGGGGGCCTGGGGTCCAGGAGGAGAGGGGGACGGTGCTGCCCACGCTCGGCGGGGGAAAGGCGCAGCCCACGACGAGGTCGGGGAAGGAGTCGCCGTCCAGGTCGCCCACGGCCATCGTCAGGTAGGGCACGAGGGGGGTGGGAACTTGGATGCTGTAGTTGATGGGCGCGAGCGGCGCGAAGGCGAGGACCCCCGTGGTCCTGGAGGTCCGGTTGAGGATCTGCCACGCGGGCTGGCACGTGGGGAAGGTCCCTCCCATCAGCACGAGGAGGTCCAGGCGCCCGTCCTGGTCCACGTCCGCGGCGTGGAGCCCCGCGGGAGGGGAAAAGGGCGTGGGGAGCGCCACGTCGGTTCCCGTTCTGAAGGTCCCGTCGCCGTTGCCCAGAAGGACGCGGAGGACGCCGGAGGTGACGAAGGCGAGGTCCAGGTTGCCGTCTCCGTCGAAGTCCCGCACGAGGACGTCGCCCGTCCCCGAGAAGGGCCCCGAGGCGGCGATCAGCGTGGAGGTGAACGCCGGGGGCGCGGACGAGGTCTGGAGGCTCGCCACCAGGCTGGAGCCGTCGGCGGCCCAGGCCACGAGGTCCAGTTTCCCGTCGTTGTTGAGGTCCCCGGCCCCCTTCTGGTCCGCGAGGCGCGTCCCTGTCTCCGCAAGGCCCGACCCTTGGGGCCACGAGGCGTGCGGAAACGCCTGGGCGGTGGCGTTGCCGGCGGTCTGCTCGTTGGGCCCCGGCGGCTGCGCGCCGTCCTTGGGCCAGACGGAGAACGTGTAGTGAACGGCGTTGGTTGCGGTCGTGTCGTAGAGGTAGAGAAGTTGCTGGGTTCCGAAGGTGACCGCGGGAATGGTGTCTTTAGGGACGTTCGTCAACTCCGGAACGGCGACGTTGTCCCGGTAGACCGTGTAGGAGGCCACGTCGGTGGAGGTGGAGGGGGTAAACAGAAGGGTGACCACGCCGTCTCCCGCCTGGGTCCAGAGCTTGGCCACGGGGGCCGGCGGCGTGGTATCGGCGCCCGCCGCGTACTCCGAGAAGTGGGCCAGGGTGAGCGCGACGGTCTTCGCCGTGGTGTCCACGGTGGAGGGCAGGGAGGTCTCCCAGCGCGAGGTGGCGGCGTTCCACAGGAGCCCCTCGAGGCTGCTTTCGGTCCCCCCTGGCGCCACGTCGGTCTGGGGGTCGTAGGGGACGACGAGGGTCGCCGCGAGGGCCAGTTGCAGTCCCTCGGGGAGGAGCTCGACGGCGTTCCAGCGGCCGTGGGCGTCGGCGGGCCTGCGCAGAATGATCTGCGTGCCCTCGGGCGCCGCGTCCGCGGGAAGGGCCAGGGTGTGGCCGGTGGGAAGGGAGAGCGACAGGGGCGCCCCGGCGGTGCAGGTCTGGGCGACCTCCTCCCCCAGCCCCGGAAAGTAGAGCTGGACCCTTCCCAGCGGGTACCGTTCCTCGTGCTCCTCCGCCCCCTCCTCCTGGCCGGTGCCCGCCTGCCGCTGGATCTCCAGCTTGAGGAGGATCTGGTAGATCCCCTCGGGGGCGGGCCCCCTCT
>JAKAIJ010000052.1 GCA_021814355.1 Acidobacteriota bacterium | reverse complement strand
AGCCGCTCCACCACGCTCCCGGAAGAGAAGCGGTTCCAGTACGAGCAGCTCCCCCTCTCCGAGCCTTCGGTCCGCCTGGGCGAGCGGCTCTACGAGTTCCTCCAGCCGCTCGAGACCGCCCCCTTTACGATTCCTCCCGTGGTCTTCGGCGTGCCCCTCATCCACGGCGGCGAGCCGTTCGGCGGGATCGTCATCTACTCCTCCTCACCGGACAAGGACTACACCAAGCGGCACGCCCTGCTGGAGACCTGCGTCCAGTCCCTGGTGGTGGGGCTCGAGAACTGCTTTTTGCACCTCCAGGCCATCCAGGACCCGCTCACGGGGCTCTACAACCGGTCCTACTTCCTCTACCGGCTGGAGGAGGAACTGGCCTATTCGACGCGCCACCGGGCTCCCTTCGCGCTGCTCATGGTGGACCTGGACGATTTCAAGGCGGTGAACGACCACCTGGGCCACGCCGCAGGCGATAAGGTCCTGCACCGCATCGGGGACGTGCTGCGGGGGGTGCTGCGCCGGGAGGATGTCCCCTCGCGCTACGGGGGGGACGAGTTCCTGGTGCTCCTTCTGAACTGCGACGAGGCGGCCGCCCTCGAGAAGGCCAACCGAATCCGGCAGATGATCGCCAACCGGGCGCTCCCCCGGGAGGAGGCCGCGGGCATCGCCATGGGATGCTCCGTGGGGGTGCTCACCTCGGGGCGGCTCAAGGGCGAGCAGGACGTGCCCACCATCCTGAGGCGGCTCGACCAGGCCCTCTACCGCGCAAAATCCAGCGGCAAGAACACGGTGGTGCTCTCCGAATAAGCCCCACAGGCCCGGTCCGCAGCGTGTCGTCGGCTCTCCGAGAGGCGAGTTGGCGCTTGGGGTCTATCCGTAAATAGGGCGCGGCCGCGCGTTCTGCGCCGGGCGAGCAGGGTAGGGGCCCGGGCCGCCAAGGGCTCCCGGCGCGTTGCCCCCCGGGCGGCCGACCGCAGGCAGGCTGGGCCAACCGCCTGTCGAGGGAGGCCAACAAAGCCATGCGACGCCCGCCGCAAGCGCCCGGAGGGGTCCGAACATACGGATGCGGCCCGAGAAGCGAAGACATGGAGCTTCGAGGGCCAGCAGCCGTGCGAAGGACGCCTGGACCGGCGCCGCTCTTCGAAGCGGCCCTTCCGGGCCAGGGCGGACCGGGGCCATCCGCGTGCCTGGCTGCGTCAGCTCGCTCGTCCGATGGTCTCCGACATCGCTCTTCGCTCGCTTCCTTGCCCGGGGCCAGGCCGCCGGGGGGGCTCCCGGCGCGTTGCCCGCTGGGCCGGGATGGATTCGCGGAGGCCCGAGGCAGGCGTGCGGGACGGCACGCAGACGAGGGCCGACAAAAAAGACGCCCGGCCCAGCGCCAACCCGGAGGGCCGCCGCGCCCTGGGCGGTTCGCTGTGTTGCGGCTCGTCGGAATGGTGACGCCATGCCTTCCTCGCCGCGCCTTGCGCCCCATCCCAGGGCGCGGGCGGCGCGCCTGAGTTCCCCCGGTGGTCTGGTCCCTTCATCGCGGCTGGCCTCCGTCGCGACCATGCCTTATTTCCCGGATAGGCCCTCAGGGAGCCCCTTCGGGCAGGAGCTCGAAGGTGTAGAGGACCCCGAGCCGGTCGCCCGCATACCCCGGCGGGAACTTCGGGAAGGGTGCGGCGTCGTAGACCGCCCTCACCACCGACTGGTCGAAGGGGACGTTGCCGCTGGACTGGACCAACTGGACCTCGGCGGCCTCCCCCGAGGTGGTGATGACGAAGTGGACGCTCGCCGCGACCGCGGTTCCGAGGGAGGGTTTGCGCCAGCGGGACTTGAGGGCGTCCTCGAGGCGCGCCTTGTACCACTCGTACTGAAAGGCGGGCTCGTCCAGAAGGACCCCCGCCCCCTTCCCGCCGAGCCCCGCGGCCCCCGTCCGCCCTAGACCTGCGGCCACGCCGGGCTGGGCGTTGCGGATGGGGGAGGCGCCCGGGCCGGTCTTGGGGGGCTCCTTGCCCGGGAGGGTGGTCTTGGGCTGGTCGGGTTTGGGCGCCTCGGGCCGGGCGGCGCGCGGCGTCTCGCGGGGAGTCCCCGGAATCCCAGAGAGGGCTCCGCCGGCCCCGGCGGGCAATTCCACGAGCCGGACCTTGATGGGCTCGCGGAAGACCGGGCCCTGCTTGAAGACGGGGTGGAAGAGGAGCCCCCAAATCGCCAGCAGGTGGGCGCCGGCGGAGACCATCAGCATGAGGGGAAGGGTCAGGGGGCGGGCGCCGTGGAGCGGGCGGAGGGTCGAGCGGGGCGGTCCCTGCGCCGGCCCGCCCGGGGGCGCCGCGGGAATGGTCGGGGACGGCAGGCGAATCGAGGCCACGGCGGACCTCCCGGGATTGCCCTCACTTCGAGGCGGGCGGCTCCGTCGCGAGGCCGACCGTCTCGATGCCCGACTGCTTTACTTCGTCCATCACCGACAGGACGTCGCCGTAGGGAACGTTCTTGTCCGCGAAGAGGTAGATGGTCTTGTCCTGCCGGGTGCGGAAGATCTGCTGAAGGTACCCCTTCATGAGCTGGCGGTTCACCGCTTGGCTGTTGAAGTAGACGTAGTTCTTGTCCTTGGGGATCGTGAGGATGATCCGCTCGGCCCCGCTGATGTTCGAGGAGACCGTCTGGGGGAGGTTCACGTCTATGCCGCGCTCGAAGAGGGGGGTGGTAATCATGAAAATGACCAGCAGCACCAGCATCACGTCCACCAGCGGGGTGACGTTGATGTCGGAGACCGGGTCGCCCTCGTGCTTCGCCGTTCCGAACGCCATGGGACCTCCTTCAGGCGGCGTCCCAGACGCCCCGGACCTGCGTTCCGCAGGCGGGGCACCGGCCGCCCGCGAGCCGGTTCGAGAGGACCCGGAAACCGGCGCGCTCGATTACCATTGTCTCACAGGAGGGGCAGCGGGTGCTCTCCGCCGCGTGGCCCGGCAGGTTACCGACGTACACGTGGTGGAGGCCCGCGGCCCGACCCAGGGCGAGGACGCGCTCTAGTGTCGCCTCCGGCGTGGGTGGGGTCGCCTCCCGTCGGAAATCGGGGTGGAACCGGGAGACGTGCCACGGGATGTGGCGGCCGAGGCCCGCCAGGTGCGCGGCCAGGGCGGAGAGCTCCGCCTCCGAGTCGTTCAGGCCGGGGACCACGAGTGTCGTCACCTCCACCCAGACGCCTCCCGCGAGGAGCGCCTCCAGCCCCGTGAGGACGCCCTTCAGGGTCGCCCCGCAGACCCGCCTGTAGGCGCGGTCGTTGAATCCCTTGAGGTCCACGTTGGCGGCGTCCAGGAAGGAGGCCGCCCGCGCCGCCGCCTCGGGCGTCAGGTAGCCGTTGGTCACGAACACGGTCTTGAGACCGGCTCCGCGCGCGAGGGTTCCCACCGCCTCGGCCGTCTCGAAGTAGACCGTCGGTTCGGTGTAGGTGCATGAGACCGACGCGCACCGGCGGCGCACCGCGTCCGTCACCACGTCGGCGGGGCGGACCTCCTCCCCCGGGATCTCCCCCGCGTCGAGCCGGGGCGCCTGGCTGATCGCCCAGTTCTGGCAGTAGTCGCACCGGAAGTTGCAGCCCGCCGTGGCGATGGAGTAGCTGGTGGTGCCGGGCAGGAAGTGGAAGAGGGGCTTCTTCTCGATGGGGTCCACGTGGGCGGCCACCAGGCGGTACTTCACGAGGGTGAACAGAGCCCCGCCGGAGTTGACCCGCACCCGGCAGATCCCCTCGGCTCCCTCGGCGATCCGGCAGCGATGGGCGCAAAGGCCGCAGCGGACGGCGCCCCCCCCGAGGGGGGTCCAGAGCACGGCAGGGGCGGGATCACTTCTTTTCGGCGAGGTACTCGGCGACGGCTCCACAGGCCACGCTCCCCTGGTGCGGGAGGCCGGGCATGACGGCCTGCGGGACGGGGCCTTCCCGCGGGGGCGCGACCTCCAGCGGCACTTCAAATGTAGCGCCCCCCCAGCTCACGAGCAACCGGTCCCTGGCCTCGCGCTTCAGGGTGCCCGGGAACTGGGCGCAGCGGGCCTCGATGTCGGCGTCGGGGGCCACGAGGCGCCCCGACGCGTCGAGGGGGTAGCGCTGGAGGAAGTAGGGGAGGCGGAGCCGGAAGTGGGCCTGGGCGCCGCACACGGCGGAGGGCTCGGTTCCCTTGACGAAGTACTCCTCGCGCACGTCGCCGCAGGGCGAGTCCACGCCCGCGCGCAGGCCGGTCCTGGGGTCCACGAGTACCTTGGTGACGGTGTCCGGGACCCTCCAATCCAGCGACTCCTGGCCGGCGCAGGCGGGCTCCATGAAGCGCCGCCAGATGGGGAGGGCGACGCGGGCGCCCGTCTCCTTGGAGCCGAGGGGCTTTCGGTCGTCGCGGCCGGTCCAGACCCCGCAGACGAGGTCGGGGTTGAAGCCGATGAACCACGAGTCGGTGTAGTCGTCCGTGGTCCCCGTCTTGCCGGCGAAGTGACCCTTCATGTTGGCCGCGCTACCGGCGGTTCCGCGCTGGATGACCCCTGTCATGGCCTGCACGGTCACGAAGGCGGCGGCCGGGTCCAGCACCGGCTCGGGGGCGGCGTGGTACTCCTCCAGGGTCCGGCCGTCGCGGTCAGCCACCCGGGAGATGAAGTGGGGCGCCACGTAGACCCCCTGGTTGTCCAGGGTGGCGTAGGCCGCGGTGAGCTCCCAGAGGGTGATCTCGAAGGCCCCTAGCCCCATCGAGGGGTAGGGCTTGAGGTCGGTGGTGATGTGCATCCGCTTCGCCAGGTCAATCACCCGCAGCATCCCCACCTGGTTGAGGAGGTGGACGGCGCAGATGTTGACGGAGTGCTCGAGGGCCGTGCGGTACGTGATCCAGCCGAAGAAGTCGGGGTCGAAGTCGTGGGGCACGTACCCCTCGTCGCAGAGGCTCTCAGCGCGTTCGCGGCCGGTGAGGAAGAGGGTGGGCTCGTCCACCACGGAATCGGAGAGGGTGACCCCGTCGGCGAAGGCGCGGGCGTAAACCAGCGGCTTCACCGCCGAGCCCGTCTGGCGCCGGGCCTGGATCGCGCGGTTGAACATGGAGCTCTGGAAGTCGTAGCCGCCGAGCAGCGCCAGGACGTCGCCCGTGTGGGGATCGAGGGCGATGAGGGCGCCTTGTGCGAGGGGCGCCTGCTCGAGCTCCATCTCCGCGGCCGGGCCGGCCGTGCGGACGCGGAGGAGAACGCGGTCCCCCTCCTTGAAGACGATCGCGGGGTGGAGGCCCCCGGCCCACTTCCAGGACGAGGGGCCGAGGGTGAAGGTCCGCCCGCAGGCGGTGGCCTCCAGCGAGTCGGTGGCCACATGCTTCACCGTGGCCCACACCCGGGCGCCCTCCACCAGCGCCGACTCCTCGATGGTCTCGTCGGGCGTGGTGTCTCCGCGCTGGGGCCCCTTGTAGGTCCGGCGGCGGCTGTACTCGTGGAGCCCGTCCCGAAGGGCCCGGACGGCGAGGCTCTGGAGCGCGGGGGCGAGGGTCGTGTAGACCTGCAGCCCCTGCTCGTAAAGCGCCTCCTCGCCGTACTTCTCCTCGCAGTGGAGCCGCACCCGCTCGCTCACGTAGGCCGCGGCGCCCTCCTCCTCGGCGCTGTGGCCGCGTACCTTCACCGGCTTTCTCTTGAGGGCCGCGCCCTCCTGCTCGGTGAGCTTCCCGGTCTTGACCATCCGGTCTAAAACCAGGTCCCTCCGAGCCTTGGCGGCTTCGGGGTGGTTGATGGGGGAGTAGCGGGCGGGGGTCTGGATGATTCCCGCCAGGAGCGCCGCCTCCTCGGTGGAGAGCTCCGAGGCGCGGTGGCCGAAGTAGAACCGGGCGGCGCTCTCGATTCCGTAGTGGCCGTGGCCGAAGCAGACCTTGTTGGCGTACATCTCGAGGATCTGCTGCTTGCTGTACTTGTTCTCGATGTTGACCGCCAGGATCATCTCCCGGGCCTTGCGCACCCAGCGCTTCTCGGGGGTGAGGAAGTACTGCCGCGCGAGCTGCTGGGTGAGGGTGCTGCCGCCCTGGCCCTTGCGCCGCTCCACCACGTCGCGCAAGAGCGCCCGGAGGACCCCCCGCACCGAGACCCCGTGGTGGCTGTAGAAGGTGGCGTCCTCCACGGCGATGAGGGCGTCGAAGAAGCGGGGGGAGATCTGGGCGTAGGGGACGAGGATGCGCTTCTCGGCCCCGTACTCCTGGAGGAGACGCCCGTCCCGGCTGTAGACCTTGGTGGTGAGACGGGGCACGGTGAACTGCAGGCTGTCCACCTGGGGGATGTCGCGGGTGAGGTAGACTCCGCCCCCCACGCCGGCAGCGGCCCCGGCCAGGAGGAGGAAGAGCCCCGTACGCCAGGCGCGGCCCGGCATCACGGCCCGTAGAGCTTGTAGAACTGCCGGAAAGTGTCGTTCTCGCAAAGCGCTTGATTGATGGCGACGTAGTCCTGAACCTGGTTGGTGGTGGAGCGGATGCGCCGGGTCAGCTCCCGGGCGAGGTTTCGCCAGAGCTTGGCCTGCAGGTGGAGCGAGGAGTCCAGCAGCTCCTGGAAGTCCTGGCGCCTCAGGGAGAAGACCTCCACGTCGCCGGCGGCCGCCACCGTGGCGGAGGCGGGCTCGCCGTCAATGATTCCCATCTCCCCGAAGCTCTGGGTGGGGTCGAGCTCGGTGATGACCACTTCGCCGGCGCCCATCTTGCGCAGCACCCGGACCCGGCCCTCCACCAGGAGGTACATCTTATCGCTGGCGAAGCCCTGCTGGAGGATGGGGGTTCCCCCGGCGAACCGCTCCCGTTGGAGGCGGGCGCCCACCTGGGCCATTTCGTCCACGTCCAGCTCCGCGAAAAGGGGAATACGCAGGAGCGTTTCCGCCGCGTCCGCCATGCCCAGCCCTCCGGGCCGAATGGTAATATGAAGCCCCCGGGGAGTCAATTTCGGCGCGGCACCCGGGAAATGGGAGGAGGACCGAGAGGGTGATGGAAACGGGAGCCGCAAGGGGCCGCGCCCCGTCGCTTTCGACGGCCCGTGCGCCGAAGCCGGAGGGACCCGCCTCCCCATGAGCCGCGGCGGCTATGCCCTCCTGCTGGGGGGGCAGATGGGAGCGGCGGCGGGCTTGGGGAAACGCCTGGCGCCCCTCGCCGAGTTCCGGTTGTGGCTGGAGGGCGTCTCACCCCGGGTCCCCGAGGCCGGCCACCTGCTGCTGGAGGCTCCCCCGGAGACCTTCGCGGACCGCTTCACCGGCTCCCGCCTCATGGTGCTCTACGACCACGCCTGCGCCGTGGCTGCCCTGGCGCGGCTGGGGACTCCCGCGGCCCTGGCGGGGTACTCCCTCGGCTTCTACGCCGCGGCCGCCGCCGCGGGGTGCGCCCCCCTGGAGGTCTTCCTGGAGTGGGTGGACCGGGTCAACGCCGAGAGCGCCCGGACCTTCCCGCCGAGAACCTTTTCCCTCGCGGTGAGCGTGGGGCTGGACCGGGAGGCGCTGGAAGGGAGGTTTGCGGCCTGGGGCCTGCGAGGCCTGGCGGTGGCCAACGTCAACAACCGGAGCCAGCTCGTCTTCACGGGGCCCGCAGAGGAGGTGCGCGAGGGCATCGAGCGGCTGGAGGGGGTGGCCCTGGACGCCCGAGCGATCCCCATGGACGTCCCCATCCACTCCCGCCACATGGAACCGGTGGCCGCAGCCGTCACCCCCTGGTGGAACCGGATTCCGCTCCTGGAGCCGCGCCTCCCGCTGCTTTCGCCCGTGGACGGCCTGCCGGTCCGGTCCGCCGAGGAGCTCCGCCGGCTCCTGCCCCTCTCGCTCGCCCGTCCCACCGACTGGGCCGCCGTGGTGGAGGGCCTGCGCCGGATCGAGGTGGAGTGGGCGCTGGACGTCTCTCCCGATGGCGCGCTGGCCCGCATGACCCGCTGGAGCTGGCGCGATTTCTCCGTGAAGCCCGTCTCCGCGCTCTCGGGCTCCGCCGGCCCGCGCGGATAACTCTCCTGCAGTCACGGAGTTAGCGCCGTGCACTTGACGGGATGCGCGTCTTGCCCCATATATTCTCCATCGTGAGAGGCTCCGGTGGGTCCGGGGTCCATTTTGGTTGTCATCCCATAAGGAGGAAGCATGATGAAGAAAGCGCTGATCGGAGTTCTTCTGCTTCTCGCGACGGTGGGACTCTGCGCCCAGGAGAAGTGGTCCTTCTCGCTGCTGCCCGGCTACCAGTTCAGCAACGGCGACTCCCGTGCCGGCTTCGTGGGAAGCCTCGACGGGGCCTACTACTTCACCGACCGGGTCGGCCTCCACTTCGCGTACATGTACAACGAGGGCAAGTTCAGGATGAACGTGCCGACGGCGGGGAACTTCGACTTCAAGCACGACTACAGCCTAGTCGAGGTGGGCCCCGAATTCGTCGGCAAGGCGGGCCAGAAGGGCCAGATCTACGGGCAGATCAACGCGGGGTACACCTTCGGCTCCACCTCCGTCACGGCCTACGGAATGACCGTCAACAACGTGATGGGGAACGACTGGACCTTCGGCCTCGCCTTCGGCTACCGGTATTTCTTCTATACCAACGTGGCCTTCGCGGTCCAGGGCGCATACCACCACATCAACGGGTGGAGCGACAGCGGCTGGGCGGGACCCTACCGCTTCAGCTTCGACGGCACCAACAGCTGGGACGCGCGGGTCGGTTTCCACTGGAAGTTCTAATACCGCCGCGGCGGTGTCGCGGAGGGAGGGCGCGAGCCCTCCCTCTTTTCGTTTCCGAAGGGAAGGCCGCCGAGCCGCCGGCGGACGGGAGGGCGGCTCGCGGGCTCAGCCCTTGAGCACCGCCAGGGGACGCGTCTTCGCCACGACGCGCGCGAGATGCGCCCCGCGAACCACCTCGATGACCTCGCCGATGTCCTTGTAGGCCTGCGGCGCCTCCTCCTTGATGGAGGCCCGGTCCTCGCAGATCAGGGTGATCCCCTCCATGGCCCGCGCGAACTCGGCGTCGGAGATGAGCCCGGGCCTCAGCATCGCCCCGTCCCTGCGGCGCTTGCCCGCGGCGGCCGTCCGGCTCATGCGCCGGCCCGCTCCGTGGTTGGCGCTGCACAGGGCCCGCTCGTTTTCGGGGATTCCCGCGAGCAGGTACGAAAAAGAGCCCATGGAGCCCGGGATGAGGACGGGCTGCCCGGTCCGCGCGAAGGGCGTCCCCGCCATCCGCGCCCCGGAGAAGGCCCGCGTGGCCCCCTTCCGGTGGACCCACACCTCCCTCCCGCCGTGGCGCTCGCGTTTGGCCATGTTGTGCGGCACGTCGTAGAGGAGGTCGGCGCGGGCCCCCGGCAGGTGGTCCAGGAGGCTCTTGCGGACCAGGGCCCCCAGGAGGTGGCGGTTGGCGAAGGCGAGGTTGGCCCCGGCGTGCATGGCGCCGAGGTAGGCGCGCCCTTCGGGGGAGTCCACGGGCATGTAGCAGAGCTCGGGGGAGGGGTGCGGCTCGGCGTAGCGCCTGGACCGGGCCAGCGCCATGTACTCCTCGCCCACCTGATGGCCGAAGCCGCGGCTCCCCGAGTGGATCATCACCAGGAGCTGCCCTTCGAAGAGCCCCCAGGCGGAGGCCGTCCCCGCGTCCTCCACGGCGAGCACCTCCTGGAGCTCGATGAAGTGGTTGCCGCCGCCTAGGGTGCCGAGCTGGTTCTGGCCCCGCTCCTGGGCCCGCTCCGAGACCACCCCCGGGTCCCCGGCCATGGAGCCCCCGTCCTCGATGCGCGCAGCGGCTCCGAACGGGTCCAGGAAGTCCCAGGCCGCATGGTCCCTCCGCCCCAGGTGGCCAAGGGCTGCGACGCCGTGCGCGAGGACCTCCCGGAGGGCGGCCCGGTCCAGGGGGACGTTCCGCTTTCCCTCGCCCAGAGGGACGTCCCGGCGGATGGCGCGGGCGATGGCAGCGGCGTCGGCGTCGCGGGCGAAGCGGTCGGTGGCTAGGACCCGCATGCCGCAGTTGATGTCGTACCCCACGGCGGCGGGGATGACCACGCCGTCCGTGGCCAGGACGCAGCCGATGGGGACGCCGAACCCCACGTGGAGGTCGGGGGTGGCGAGGACCTCGCGCACGGTGGGGACGCGGCAGGCGTCCCGCAACTGCCGGAGGGCACCGGGCTCGAGGGGGAGGCGTTCCGACGTGAAGAGCCTCGCCCCCACGCGCATCTCCCCCTCGGGCTCTAAGAACCGCTCGAACGCCGGCACGGGCGCCTCCCCATCTCCAAAATATAGCGCCTCCGGCGTCCTTCGGTCCGGCCCTCTCTGAGACTTTCTTGACCTCGCGCGGCGGTCCCTTTATGCGCCCTTGACGCGGCACGCCCTAGCATCGCGGAGAGAGGAGGAGCGCCGTGGACGTCGTCGCGGTCGGTCTGGTCCTCGCCGGGTTCTGGGCGATGGCCGAGCTGGTGGATTTTCTGGATACGCTGTGAGGCGCGAGCCGTGAACCCGATCTATGCGGCGGGAGCGGTGGCGGCTGCCGTCCTCCTTGTCTACCTCTTCTACGCGCTGCTCAGGCCGGAGAGGCTCCAGTGACCGCCCATTCGTTTCTTCAGGTGGCGCTCTTTCTGGGCCTCTTCCTCGCCCTGGCGAAGCCGCTCGGCGGGTACATGGCGCGGGTGTACGAGGGGAAGCCCTGCGGGCTGGACGGGGCGCTCGGGCCCCTGGAGCGGCTCGTCTACCGCCTATGCCGCATCCATGCCGGCGAGGAGATGGACTGGAAGAAGTACGCCAAGGCCATGCTTCTTTTCAACCTCGCGGGGCTCCTGGTTCTCTACACCCTCCAGCGTATCCAGGGGCTCTTGCCCCTGAACCCGACGCACGCCGGCGCCGTGGAGCCGCTCGCCGCCCTCAACACCGCGGTGAGCTTCGCCACCAACACCAACTGGCAGGCCCGCGCGGGCGAGGAGACCATGAGCCACCTCACCCAGATGGCGGGGCTGGCGGTCCAGAACTTCCTCTCCGCCGCCTCCGGCATGGCCGTCCTCGCGGCCCTCGTCCGCGGCATCGTGCGGCGCCGGCAGGAGACCGTCGGGAATTTTTGGACGGACACGATCCGGGGGACGCTGTACATCCTCCTGCCCCTCTCCGTGGTCCTCGCGCTGGCGCTGGTCTCGCAGGGCGTCGTCCAGACGCTCTCGGGTCCTCGGCGGGTTCCCCTTCTTCAGCCCGTGACCTACGAGCGGGTCAAGACCGATGCGGCGGGCAATCCCGTTGTGGACGCGGCGGGAGGGCCGGTGACGGAGATCGTCACCGTCGCGGAGCAGGAGCTGGCGGTGGGCCCCGTCGCCTCCCAGGAGGCCATCAAGGAGCTGGGCACCAACGGCGGCGGGTTCTTCAACGCCAACTCGGCCCACCCCTTCGAGAACCCGACCCCGGTTTCCAATCTCCTGGAGATGCTGGCCATCGTGGCCATCAGCGGGGGGCTCTGCCACACGTTCGGAGCCATGGCGGGGGACCGGCGCCAGGGATGGGCCCTCTTCGCGGCCATGCTGATTCTCCTGATCCCGCCGCTGCTCTTCTGCATCGGGCGGGAGCAGGGCGGAAGCCCGGCTCTGGCCGGGCCGGAGGTGGACGCCCGGCCCTCGGGCCTCCAGCCCGGCGGAAACATGGAGGGGAAGGAGACGCGGTTCGGCATCGCGGGCTCCGCCGCGTTCGCGGCGACCACGACCGCCACCTCCTGCGGCGCCGTCAACTCCTCCCACGACTCCTTCACCGCCCTGGGGGGGCTGGCGCCCCTCTTCCTCATGCAGATCGGAGAGGTGGCCTTCGGCGGCGTCGGGTCCGGGCTTTTCGGGATGCTCCTGTTCGTCCTCGTGGCCGTCTTCACCGCGGGCCTCATGGTGGGGCGCACGCCCGAGTACCTGGGCAAGAAGATCGAGCCCTACGAGATGAAGATGGCCTCGCTGGCCATCCTGGTCATGCCGCTGGCGGTGCTGCTGGGGGCCGCCGCGGCGTGCGTTTTCCCGGCGGGCCTCGCCGGTCCCGCCAACCCTGGCCCCCACGGCTTCAGCGAGATCCTCTACGCCTTCACCTCCTGCGGCAACAACAACGGGAGCGCCTTCGGGGGGTTAAACGCCGGCACCCCCTTCTACGACCTGCTCCTCGGCGCGGTCATGCTCGTCGGCCGGTTCATGGTGAAGCTCCCCGTCCTCGCCATCGCCGGGTCCCTGGCTGGAAAACAAGCGGTCCCGCCGAGCCCGGGAACGCTGCCCACCCACACCCCCCTGTTCGTTCTCTGGCTGGTGGTCGTGGTCCTGATCGTGGGCGGGTTGACCTTCTTTCCTGCGTTGGCCCTCGGCCCCGTCGCCGAGAGCCTGACGCCTCTTCGGTAGGGGGAGGCGGCATGTCCTCGCACGCCAAGGCACCCGCGCTCTTCGATCGGGGCATCGTCCTGCGAGCCTCGTGGGACTCGGTTCTCAAGCTCTCCCCGCGCCACATGGTGCGCAATCCCGTCATGTTCGTGGTGGAGGCGGGCGCCGCCTTCTCGGTCCTCCTCCTGATCGGCGCGCTCCGCGGGCGCGGCGAGGCGCCGGCGGGGTTCATCCTGGCCGTCTGCCTCAGTCTCTGGTTCACGGTCCTCTTCGCCAACTTCGCGGAGGCCATGGCCGAGGGGCGGGGCAAGGCGCAGGCCGCCTCGCTGCGCAAGGCGCGCAGGGAAATCCCGGCCAAGTTCCTCGCGGAGCCGCGATACGGCGCGAAGTGGGCGGCGATTGCCTCGGCCCAGCTCCGCAGGGGCGACCACGTGCTGGTGGAGGCCGGCGACCTCGTTCCTTGCGACGGCGAGGTCGTCGAAGGGATCGCCTCCGTGAACGAGGCGGTCATCACCGGGGAGAGCGCGCCGGTCATCCGGGAGAGCGGCGGCGACCGCAGCGCGGTCACGGGCGGGACGCAGGTTCTCTCCGACTGGCTCGTGGTGCGGGTCACCGCGGACCCGGGCCAGACCTTCCTGGACCGGATGATCGCGCTCGTGGAGGGGGCGCGCCGGCAG
>JAKAIJ010000292.1 GCA_021814355.1 Acidobacteriota bacterium | reverse complement strand
CGTGGATGCGGGCCCGAGGCGGACCGAGCGGATGAGCGAAGAGACGGGCCGGGCGGTGGTCCGCCTCCTGGAATCCAGCCCGTCGGTCGCCACGCTCGACCTCACCGGCGGCGCGCCGGAGCTGCACGAGGTCTTCCGGCCCCTCGTGAAAGCGGCCCGCCGTCTTGGCAGGCACGTCATCGACCGGTGCAACCTCACGGTGCTCTCGGTCCCAGGGCAGGAAGACCTCGCGCGCTTCCTCGCGGAAAACGGCGTCGAGGTGGTGGCCTCCCTGCCGTGCTACACGAAAGAGAACGTGGAAGCCCAACGGGGGCGGGGCGTCTTCGAGCCCAGCATCGAGGCCCTCCGGCGGCTCAACGCGCTCGGATACGGCAGGCCCGGCTCCGGGCTTCTCTTGAACCTCGTGTACAACCCCGTGGGCGCCTTCCTCCCCGGCGACCAGGCGGAGCTGGAATCGGACTACCGCGAGGAGCTGGGCACCCGCTTCGGCGTCGTCTTCAACCGACTCCTCACCATCACCAACATGCCCATCCACCGCTTCGCCGCGCAGCTCGAGAGGGAGGGCCAGGTCGAGGCCTACATGAGCCTCCTGGTGAACCACTTCAACGAGGAGGCGGTCCTAAACGTCATGTGCCGCAGCCTTGTCAGCGTGAGCTGGGATGGCAGGCTCTACGATTGTGACTTCAACCAAATGCTGGACCTGCCGCTCATGCGCCACGGTCTTGCGATGGCCTTGGACTCCATCGGCTCCCTCACGGAGCTCGAGGGCCTTCCCATCGCCACGGGCGAGCACTGCTTCGGCTGCACGGCGGGCTGCGGCTCCTCGTGCGGTGGCGCGCTGGCCCGGGAAGGGAGAGGTCCGTGAACCTGGCCCGGTGGAGGAAACCGGCGCTCGCTCTGGCGATCCTGGCCGCTTCCGTCGTCGCCCTCCGCCTCCTGCCCGTCCGCCAGGAGCTCCCGGTTTTCCTGGAGTGGGTTCGCGGACTGCGCTGGATGGGTGCCTTCCTGTTCGGCGGGCTGTACGCCGCGGGGACCATCCTCTTCCTCCCGGGGGCCATCCTGACGCTCTCCGCGGGGTTCCTGTACGGCCCCCTGTGGGGGACTGTGATCGCCTCTCCGGCGAGCGTGCTGGGGGCCACGGGCGCCTTCCTCATCGGACGCACCGCCGCACGGAGGTGGGTGCGCGCGAAGGTCTCCACGAGCCCACGGTTCGCGGCCCTTCAGGAGGCCATCGGGCGGGAGGGGACGAAGATCCTCGTGCTGGTGCGCCTCTCCCCCGTTTCCCCCTTCAGCCTGGTGAACTACGCCTTTGGGCTGACGAGCCTGTCGCTGCGAAACTACGTCCTGGGCTCCTGGATTGCCATGCTTCCGGGAACCTTCCTCTACGTGTACCTGGGGTCCGTCATCACGGACGCCGCCGGCCTGGCCTCCGGCGCCAATCCGCCAGCCGGGGGCTCCGCCGCCCAGCGGGTTCTTCTCTGGGTGGGCCTCGCGGCCACCTTGGCGGTCGTGGTGGTGGTGACGCGCACCGCCCGAAGCGCCTTGGCACGGGCGGTTCCTGAACTTGAAAAGGCCGAATCGTAAGGAGGGGAGATGATGGACAACGAGAAGAACGGGTTCGTAGCTCCGGATGATCAGTTCAACGCCGACCTGCGAGCGAGCGTGAGCCCCGAAGGGTGGGCTAACCCAGAGCCCTCCGGACGGTATAACCTCGTCGTCATCGGGGCCGGCACGGCCGGACTGGTGACGGCGGCCGGCGCGGCAGGGCTCGGGGCCAAGGTGGCGCTGGTCGAGCGCCACGCCCTCGGCGGGGACTGCCTGAACGTTGGATGCGTGCCCTCCAAGGGAGTGATCCGCGCCGCCAGGGCGGCCTACGAGGCATCCCGGGCCGACGAATTCGGCGTGCGGACCACCGGCGTGAGCGTGGACTTCGCCGCCGTCATGGAGCGCATGCGGCGGTTGCGCGCGGGCATCGCGCACCACGACGCCGCGAGCCGGTTTCGAGACCTGGGCGTGGACGTCTTCCTCGGGCAGGCCCGGTTCACCGGGCGCGACACGGTCCAGGTGGAAGACAGAACCCTCCGCTTCGCCCGCGCGGTCGTGACGACGGGGGCGAGGGCTGTCGTGCTTTCCATTCCAGGGCTCAAGGAGGCCTCCCCCCTCACGAACGAGACGGTCTTTGATTTGGCCGCCCTGCCCCAGCGCCTGCTCGTCATTGGCGCCGGCCCCATCGGCTGCGAGCTGGCCCAGAGCTTCCGGCGCTTCGGCAGCGAGGTGACCCTGTTTAACGACGTAGGCCACATCCTGCCCCGGGAGGACCCGGATGCGGCGGCGATCCTACAGGCCCAGTTCGCGCGGGAGGGCATCCGCCTTGTCATGAACGCGGCGATCAAGGGAGTCGAGCTGCGCGGCGGAGAAAAGGTCATTCACTACGAGCAGGGCGGGGAGGCCAAAGAAATCGCTGGAGACGCCATCCTCCTGGGGGTAGGCCGTGCACCCAACGTGGAGGGCCTGGGGCTCGATGCGGCGGGGGTCGCCTACGACAGGACCGGCGTCAAGGTGGACGAGCGCCTCCGGACCTCGAACCGGCGCATCTTCGCCGCCGGAGACGTCTGCTCGGTGTACAAGTTCACCCACGCCGCCGACGCCATGGCCCGAATCGTCATCCAGAACGCCCTCTTCTTCGGCCGAAAGAGGGCGAGGGCGCTGACCATCCCCTGGTGCACCTACACGGATCCCGAAATCGCGTGGATGGGCGTTACAGAACGGGAGGCCACGACGCAGGGTATCGATTTTGAGAAGGCGGTCTTTCCTTGGGCAGCCAGCGGTCGGGCGCTGTCGTTGGGCCGTG